>DSCO01000039.1 GCA_011049045.1 Methanomicrobia archaeon
GTGATGAAGATCGTGGAACGGAGTGGACGTGAGTACTTCGCACAGATACCCAAGCGGGCACGACAGATGTGCTCGCTCTTCCCTGAGGCGCTACCTATGGGTTAATTTGCGGAGTTTGGGTAAATAACTGTTGTGACCGCGGGGGCACAGCACGCGCACCAACAAGAGCGCGAAACACGGCGTGAGCGAACCTGTGTTATCTGCTCTTCAGGAGGAGATACCAGAAGCCCAGCCGCTCAATGAGGTCTGCCACCGGTTGCCTGAATGGACTGCGGGTCCACCGCTCAACAATTCCCTGGATCGCCCGGTAATCCGTATCAGCACGGCGCAGGTGCTCGAACTGCTTCAACGAGATGATACTGGCGAAGAGGCAGAGCCGAAGCACGTGGTCCCGGGGGTCTTTGGATGTGCTCAGTTCGTAGAGGATGGGGATGAGTTGATCAGATTCCGCGAAGAGCGGCCCTATGGTGGCACGGACACGGTCAGGGTAAATGTCCAGCGCGCCTTTGCCGCGAATGAAGTCCGCCGCGGTCTTTCCCGCGCGATCGCCGCAGATGATCGTGGGTATGATCCCCTCGACAAACGGCTTGAAGTTCTGGTTTGCCACATCACCCACCAGTAACACGTTATCGTAGACCCAGTGCTCCGTGAAAGAGCGTATCGGCGCCCACCCACTCTTGTCCTGTACGAGTGTGCCCGTACCCACCTGCGCGCGCACCGGCGGCAACTCCATGAACGCGTCATAGCACTCCCGCAGCTTCCGGTCGAACACGATCGTGCCCACACCGACGTTCGCGGTCGTTCTGGACTTGGGGAGTATATAGGCATAGACGCCGGGCGCGAAATCGCCCAGGAATACCTGAAAACTCCGCGGGCTACGCAACTGCAGATGTGCCATCTCGTAGCTCAGCACTTTCCCGCAGGTCGTTTGCTTATCCGGTTTGAAGCCCAGGAGTTTCAGGACAGTTGCATCAACGCCATCGGCGGCTATCACCACCCGCGGCGCGATCTCCCGTATACCCGCAGGGGTCTTTACCGTTGCGCTCGTCACCGTGTACCCTGTTTTTACGGTCAGAGCGATAAGCTCCGTTTCTCTGAGTACCTCTGCTCCTTTTTCTTCCGCACGCCGGGCTAACCATGCATCGAACGCTGCGCGATTCAGCAGATGGGTCGTCCAGAGCTTGCCGGTGCGCGCGGTGCTCAGCTCTTCAGCCCAGAAGGTGAGCTCGTTCAGCGTCCAGATGAGCTGCTCGGGCGGGATCGGAAAGGGGAGGAACGGCAGGAGATACGCGCCGATGCCTTCGCCGCACTGTACCGGGACGCCGACCCTGCTCTTTCTCTCGATCATGATCGTGTGAGCACCGGCTTCTGCCGCAGCAGCGGCCGCGCTGCTCCCTCCCGGCCCTGCACCGACCACCAAGACATCACACGTGAGCGTCATGTCCTCGTCATCCCTCATGCCGCTACCGCAGGAGTGAAATCGCACTTTTCGGGTATCCCCTTCTGTTTATTCTCTCCCGCAGTCGTGATAGCGATTCAACGGCAAGCCATAAAAAAGGAGAGCCAACAGTACGGTGCGAATTGAATCTCATACGCTGCGCACAGTATGAACTGGGGTTAACGATAAACGGTGCACCAGCACCTGCGACACGACAGGTATGCCCCCGAAGGGAAAGTAACGTTTGTTGTGGGTCGTCATTTATCATCAACCGCCACCAACGTGACAGTTCCAAGGACGGGATAGAAAAATATTTAAGTCCATACAGACAAAGATGCAACGGAAACATGGAACGAATAAAGACCTACATTGATCGGCTGGATGAGCAATTAGAGGGTGGCATTCCGAAAGGGACCATTTCCTTGATCTGTGGTACCCCGGGCTGCATGAAAAGTTCTGTGGCGTACAGCATTCTGTATAACAATGCAGTGAACGAGAACTTGCACGGGCTCTATGTCACTTTTGAGCAGGAGATTGTGAGCTTAAAACAGCAGATGGAGCGGCTGGGAATGACTGAAGCGACCGACAACCTGACGATCGTCGATCACGCCATGATCGATCAGACCGTGGGGGTGGATGTGCGATTTGAGCTCAATTCGATCAAGAAGGCGAAGATGTATCTCATGGATCTCGTGGATCACGAAGATTATGATCTCGTGGTGATCGATCCACTCAATGCGCTCTACACCCTCACCACCATCAAGAATCCGCGCAAGGAGATCTACCGCTTTTTCACCGAGCTGAGACAGCTGAAGTTGACGAGTCTCATCATCTCAGAGATCCATCAAGGAGATAACCGCTTCGGGAAATACGGGGTCGAGGATTTCCTCTCCGATGCGATCATCCATCTGGATTTCCGGCGCGAGAAGGATATCCTTGAGCGCTACATCGGGATCGTTAAGATGCGCTATACCAACCACAACCTCCAATATTACCCGCTCTTCTACAACCGAACGGGCTTCACCATCTACACAAAGGAAGAGATGGAGTTGTGAACCGGCGGCATAGCACGTTTACCGCTGCGTGCGCAGATCCTGCTGTGAGTAGCTCAGCTGCTGGTTCTTCCTGCGTAGCCTGTACGCACCAATTGATCGTGCAGAGTAGCTCTCTGCTGGGTAACCCAAACCCCGCGGTTCAAGCGGCGTTAATACCACCGGGGGAAAATTTATATTGCGGCTGTGAAGAAGAGATTAGTGAGAGAACTATGAACTGTGAGTGGAAACGCATCGCCGAGAAATCCACAGTCACGTGTATCATGCTCAAGACGTTATTGGAGAAATTGGTATGTGCGGTTCCGGGCATAGCGAAAGGTCGTAAGGATGCCCCGTGGACGCGGTGCTGGCAGTGGCGAATGGATATATCGGGAAACCGCTGCTATCTGAGGCCGAACGTGAGCAGCGCATTGGTGGCGCGCTGGAACGATCGTAACAGAAGTGAAGACCATGAGTAAAAACGAGCTGAAGATCTTGATCGTGGAAGATCAGGAAGAGCACGTGCTCATCATAAAGAACGCCTTGGAGAAGAGCGAGCGGGCACAGCGTATCTGGGTCTGTAGAGACGGAGAAGAGGCGCTCGATTTCCTTTATAACCGTGCTGCGTTCGCCTCGAAGCGGGCATATCCGAAGCCGGATGTCCTACTGCTGGATCTCCGCCTGCCCAAGATTGACGGGCTCGAGGTGCTCAAGCGGATAAAGGCTGATGAGCACTTGAAGGATATTGCCGTTATCGTGCTCACCGCATCTGAGCGGGGCGAGGACATCATCGAGGCTTACAAGGACGACGTGCAGAGCTATATCCTGAAGTCCACGTTTATCGTCTCGAAGACGGGGAAGATGGAAGGGCTTCTGGACGCGATCCGCGCCATCCCGTGATCGACTCACGCACGCATGCTCACGTTAGATATGCGCTGAGCATGCCTCTGTGAGTAGCGGTTTGCGTGCCGAACGAGAGCGGTGCGCACGGTATGCTCGATGACGGGTCGGTAGTTATTACACTTCTTCCTTTGTCTTTGGTCGCCTGACGAGCCAGATAAGCAAGCCGACAACGCTGAGCACGAGCACAATGGCCACCCAGAGCACGCCGTTCTCACCGCGGTCGGTCGCTTCCCGGTAGACCCATATCGCGATGATAACAGCCATAACGAACCAGAGGATAATGAGGATGATCCCGAGCGAGAGAAAACCAACGCCTGCAACGGAGGACTCCATCGCAGGCGGTTCAGATGGCGTTACGGAGGGTGGTATCGTCGGTGTGGGCGTCGGGGTTACCGCCGCGACGCTCTCGTTCACGTCCGCGCCCCCAGAAGCGGGAGAAGGTCGTGCCACGCTCACGTTCACGGCGGGCTCTTCCGCCTGCAGGATGGTAAGGGTAGTCGAGTCGGTGCGCCCACCGCCGTCGTCCACGGTCACGATATACGAACCGATATTCGCCGATTCGGTAGCAAAGGTGGCTTCAAAGCTATTGTAATAGGTCGTATAGTCCGTTTTGACCTTTGCGATCTGCGGCTTCAAGCTCGGCGTGCGCTCGTCCGCGCCCTCAACGGTAACAATGATCGCGGTATCCACCTGCCGGTTGGTCGTGCCCGTCACCGTGATCTCGCGCCCAAGCGAGACGTCCGCCACCGGATCTACCGAGACGAAGCCCGGTTCGACCTTGATCGTCGTGAGCCCGAACAGATCGTCAGTCCCCGGTGCCTCGATCGTCCTGTCCTTCACGATCGCCAGGATTTGATCGGTTGTTCTGACGCGGAGTGGCGTTGCGCTGATAACTGCGAGAAGGTTACTACTTTGACTCTTACCCCAGACCCCGTCGCGGCCATAGTTCAACGCAAGGATCAGGTACGTGCCGGTATCAACGTCCTTGCTCACCTTAATCTTCTCGGTTTCGAATTTGCCATCAGTATTCACACCATAAGCACCGTAGGTTAGACCGGGAGCATCTAATAAGCCCCCTTTCTCGGCTAAAAACCCCGCTCCACCACCGCCCTCTGGTGCTATCGTAAAAATGTCCACCCTGTCCCTCCCAGGGACAATTCCCTCAATGGTGAACCCATCACCGAGGGCGACGAATGGCGCGCTGGGTTCTGCGAAGAGGCCTCCGCGAATTAGAACGACAGAAATTGACGCGTCAGGAGGATCCTGAGCAGGATCGGAGAGCGGTAAGATCCATATCGCAATTCTATAGGAACCGGGGGCTTTATCTTTGGTCGGCCAGGTAAAATCAAAGCCTTTTATATCGCGATTCGTTGCCACCTGTTCATCTTCGATTTTAAGCGTTATGTTATTCCCCGTGTTTGCTTTACCCGTAATCTCAACGTTCTCGCCGATGTGGTAAATGGGTGGATCTTTGTTGACCTTTAATTCCGCTTTAAATGGCACAATTGTCACGTATCTACTGTCCGTGCTATTTTCGCGAGTGCTGGGCTTCACCCCCCCACTACATCCGTATTCGGTTGCGGTGATTTTATAGGTTCCTGAAACGGCAAAATATGCTACTGCCTTAAACTCACCATTTCTATCTGAAGTGCCAAAAGCAGTCGGGCCCCCCTGTAAAACATCTCCCCTACCCACAATAAACTCTACATTTATGTCAACCCCCCAGGTAATCTCAAGGGAGACATTGGTATGCGGCGTGGTCGACAGGGTGAATACCAATTCCTCATATGTTGCTTGCCCTTCTGGCACCACTTGTATTATCGTAACACCCTTACTTTTAACCTCAAAAGATATTTCTGGGCCTTCGGTATCGAGCCCGTTATTTGTCTCAGGATCGGTCTCAATGCGTAGTTTGTATATACCTGTGTCCAAACCGGCAGTATTTATGGTGATAGAATTTTTACCTTTGTAATCAAATCCCACATCAATATCCCTGAGAGAGACACCATTAATATCATATACTTGCAATCCTGAAGGCTTTAAGAGCTTATAGGTAATGTTGTTTGGTAAGGGACCTTCTAAAATCGAAAAGTCCTTGCTAAAATTGCTTATAAACCATAAGTTAGTATCTGCTTCAAAAGTTATATTATCTCCTTTTTTAACCCAAAAAAATTCTTCGCTACATACTTTTGTTTTGACCCTTAACTCAGGGGCGAAGAAATAAACGGTGATACGCCCATTAGGCCCGGTAACTTCGTATTCATCTGTTTTACTCAGATCCTCTTTATACGCGCTAGAGTCAAATGGTCCATTAAAAGTTATTGGTGGTACAACGATATCTGGATTTGTGTTCCTTATTGTGCCATAAGGTATTGTCTCTCCGGCGTCGTTTAAAAAGTTTACATTTATCTCGCCGATTATTGCAATCCCCCTATTACCAACATACTTCCCTTCCTCAGGGCTCACGCCCGCATGCACCGGTGCCGCGAAGATGCTAAATGCGAGCACTGATAGAAGCACAACGATCGTGCCCCGCGCGACACTTCTTTTATGGATAACCATCTTTCTTCTTTCTCCTTACCGCCGCTCTTATCTTCTATCGCACCCTCATGTTATTTATAATAGTGGGGTACTAACGATTGGTAAGTACATATAGTTAGGACGATAAAAGGATATGGGCGCGATGTCAAGAACAAGGAACAGGGGGATTCTTGCGGTATCTGCGCTGACCGTAGTGATCCTTCTGCTGGCACTGGTTCTGTGCACCACCGGGGCGACGGAACTCAGGATCGCGAGTCTCAACGGTAACTACGTGGGGCGAGCGGTGACGGTCTCGGGCGTTGTTATGGAGATTGCCAATAACGTTGAGCCGTCACCGGACCTGGACAAAGGGATCCAGACCTTCGAGCCGGGAGGCACGGGGGTGCTCACCCTGGCGGACGATTTTGAGCTGAAGGATCAGGTCTTCGTCAGTTGTGACCCGCGACTGCTCAGTGCGTATTACAAGGGGCAGCGCGTGATGGTCACGGGCATCTATGCCGGTAAGGTCGGCGACCGCGGGCTCATCTATGCGGATCGTGTTATCGAGGATGTTTCACTTATTTACCCGCGGGTGACGGTAAAGGAGCTCAAAGAGTTCCCGGGATATTACCATGATCAATCGGTCAGCCTGGAAGGTGCGGTTACCCGCATTGTGCTCACCGCAGGTGCGACGGAGCTGGAGATAGACGACGGCACGGGCAAGCTGGCGGTCGCTTATAGCGATGTGTTCCGGAACGTCTCGATCGGTGACGATGTGCTCGTAGAGGGTAAATTCGCCCATACGAAGCTCTTCGCCTTTACGGTCACGCTGCTGAACCCCGAGCCGGTGGTGACGCCAACGCCTGCACCCACGCCAACACCCGCACCCACGCCAACGCCTGTACCGACGCCGGCACTGACTGCTGAACAAACCGTCGCGGCTGAGGCGGGCGGGCGAGGGCTTCCGTGGCTGCTCACCTGGCTCATTGCCGGTGTCGTGGCGGTGATCGTTGTGATTCTCGTCATCAAAGTGAGAGAGATGCTCCTGCTCAGACGCTATAGCAAGTAATAAAAACACCTGCAAGAACATGAGGCTTACAGCGGCAAAGGGAACTCAGCACGCTAAGGGAGAAGTACGTACCGGCGGAGCAGTGGCGAAGAAGCAGCTGTTGCACGCTTTGAGCGAATCGAAAAGGATCGAGGAAGCGGAAAAGCTGCAGGAACGGTTGCTTACCCGGATACAAACCCAGCTCAACAAGACGGAGGCAAAGGCCGAGGCTGATGAGCGTGCGAAATTACAGGCGGAAGAGCAGGAAGCAGTAGCCACGTTGGAGCGTATCCGGGCGAAAAAGAGCGCGGCTGAGGTCGCGCTGCGGGCTGCAATCGCGGCATTAAAGGGTGAGACCGTGGAGCCAAATCCGGGTGAGACCCCGGTGCCCGATCCGGTTACCGTGGCGCCCGGTGATGGTGTGGCTGGAGGTGCGAGCCCGTTTGCTTCATATCTTGCCGCAGGTGGAGCGCGCGAAAACGCAGAGGCGATGGGCGATCTTGAGACCTATCCGGTGAATGAGCCCTGGGCGTACGTGCACATAACCGCGACCACGCCCCCCATTTACGCGGTTCACGAGGTGGAACTCTCCGAAGGCGAGCGAGAGCTGCTCAAAGAGATCAAGACGTACCTCTATGAGACCCTGGACGTGAGCCTTACTACGCTCCAGGAACCGGTGGTTTTTCTCCGGGAACGCGTAGATCGTGTGCTGCAGGAGTTTGGCGTAAATGGGAGCATCACCCAGGACAATATGGATAAGCTCATGTACTATGTCACGCGGGACTTCATCGGCTACGGGAAGTTAGATCCACTCATCCGTGACAAGATGGCGGAGGATATCTCAGCCGACGGGCCGGAGATACCACTCTTTGTCTTCCACCGGAACTACGGCTCCATCGAGACGAACATCATTTTTAATCGCGAGGATCTGGACGCTCTGATCTACCGGTTATCACAGCGATCGGGGCGGCACATCTCCCTGGCCCGACCGCTTCTGGACGCCTCTCTGCCCACCAAGGACCGATTGCAATTGAGTATCGGGAGTGAGGTCACGACGCGGGGCTCAACCTTCACGATCCGTAAGTTCCGGGAGACGCCCTTTACACCGATCAACCTCGTGGAGTATGGCACGTTCTCTATGGAGATGATGGCATACTTCTGGTTGGCGGTGGAGAACGGAGCGAACATCCTCATTGCCGGCGGCACCGCCTCGGGTAAGACCACGGTGCTCAACGCGATCGCGATGTTCATACCACCTGAGAGCAAGATCGTCTCGATCGAGGATACCCGAGAGATCAACTTGTTGCACCAGAATTGGATCCCGGCGGTGACGCGGCAGGTGGAAGAGGGCGGTTACGCGATCGAGATGTACGATCTGCTCCGAACTGCGCTCCGGCAGCGGCCGGAATACGTGCTTGTGGGTGAGGTGCGGGGCGTAGAGGCGCATACGCTCTTTCAAGCCATGGCTACCGGGCACATTACCCTCTCCACGATACACGCGGAATCCGCGACTACGGTGGTGAAACGATTGACGAAGCACCCCATTGACGTCCCGCTCATGCTCCTTGACAGCCTGGATATCATCGCGATACAGCGCCAGGTAAAGGTGGGTGAGCGGCACGTGCGACGCTGCACCAAGATCATCGAGGTCACGGGGATCGATTTCGAGGAAGAGATGCTGAAGACGAACGAGCTCTTCACCTGGCGGCCCGATGAGTTCGAGTTCACCGGCGAATCGCGGGTATTCGTTAAGATAATGGAGAAGCTGAACCTGTCCGAGGAGCAACTGGTTGAGGAGTTCTCACGCAGGAAACGGATTTTGGATGCGATGAGTGCGCGGGGGATGGACGACTTCCAATCGCTCAACCGGGTGTTACTCGATTACTGTATAGATCCAGCAGGTACGGAGCAGCGGGTGGTACCGGAGGAGCGCGAGCGCGAAGTGCAATGAGTGTGGAGAGCGAGGGAGCACGAACGTGGGGCACCGCCACGGGATTATTTCGCGGCTACTTCATAAAGCGTCGCGAAAAGTACGAGAAGCTCCGCGATAAGCTGCTGAGCGCGCATATTTTCGTGCCGGTCGAGCGCTGGCTCTCGCAGGCGGTCTTCTATTCGTTCATTGCGGCTGGCGTTGCTGTTTCGGTCTACATTCTTCTCCGCTACCTGATCCTTTCGTTGCTTGCCGAGTTCACCCTGAGCGAGTTTGACCTCGCGGTCAGCCTCATGCTCGCGCTGCTCGCGTTCCTGGGGACCTACGCAGGCTTTCTGTACTATCCGAGCATCAGGGCGTGGGAGCGCAAGGGCAAGATCGATGAGAATCTCCCGTACGCGATCAGTTATATCTCGGCGATGGCTTCGATCGGGGTGTATCCGTTCTCGATCTTCAAGAAGCTCGCAGGTGCAGAGGAGACGTATGGCGAGGTGAGCAAGGAGTTGAAGCTGCTGGTGCGTGACGTGGAGCTGCTCGGCTTCGATTTCATCACCGCACTCAAGAAGCTGGTGGCCACGACGCCATCCTTAAACATGCGTGCATTCTTGCAGGGTGCGGTAACCACCACGCTCTCGGGCGGTGATATGGGTGCATATTTCGTGAAAACGGCACAGGAATATATGGCAGAGCGGCGGAAGCGGTATCAGGATTTTATCCAGACACTCGAGCTGTTTGCGGAATTCTATGTCATCGGGGTGGTCGCGTCCCCGCTCTTGCTCGTGGTGGTGCTCTCGATCCTGACCTTTCTCGGTGGTGCGTCGATCGAGGGCCTGGCCGCGATCATTTACCTTGTCATACCACTGGCCTCCGCGGCCTTTATCTTCCTCGTCGGTACGGTATCAGTTGAGTGAGGAGAAACCATGGTAGAAGATCGGCTGCTCACAGCACTGGAACGGCGGCGTCAGGAGGCGCGAATATTGCGGATACTCCGGGATCCGGTCGGGGTATTTCGTGAGAATCCCTTGCGGTTGGGCTATATCTCCGGCGCCATTGGCGGCTGTCTCATGTTCCTCGCGTATCTCTACAGCTGGGAATTTGTGGCACCCACCGATGCGTACATCCTTGCTGCACTGGTCGCCGCTATGCCGCCGACCGCGTACCTGTACGTGGTGCAGAAGCGTGAGCGGAAGGCGGATGATGAATTCCCCGGCTTGCTGCGCGATCTCGCGCAGGCGAAACGCGCAGGACTCACCTTGATCGATGCCTTCTCGCTTACCGCAGAAGGGAACTACGGCGTGCTCACCGACGGGCTCAGAACGCTGGTCTGCCATCTCACCTGGGGTGTTTCGTTCGAAGATGCATTACGCATGTTCGCCAGACGCTATCCCACGCGGATCATTAAGCGTTCAGTAGCGATCATCATCGAGGGCTACCAGGTGGGGGGCGATGTGGGCGAGATCCTGAAGGTGGCGGCAGATGACGTTATGGAATTGCGAACCCTGGAGAAAGAACGCATCTCGGATATGAGCGTCTATGTGATCATCTGTTACACCATCTTCTTCGTCTTTCTTGGCGTCTTGCTCGTGCTCTACCACTCGTTCATACCGATGATGGTGGAGGCAGCAGCGCGCGTAGAGGAGGTAGGGATTTATAGCATGTTTACAGCTACCGGGCAGGTTGAGCGGATGAAGATGCTCTTCTTCCATTGCGGGATCATCCAGGGCGTCTGCACGGGTCTGGTAGCCGGAAAGATGGGCGAGGGAAAAGTGGTTGCCGGGCTGAAGCACGCGACCATCCTTGCACTGGCGACCTTCATCTTCTTCGCGCTCCTCAAGATCATTCCGCCAATGACCGCGCCGCTATAGGTAAGGTTCGGGTCGCGGCCTCGCAGTTACTCCGGAATACCACGCATGCACGCATGCATGCATGCATCATGCGGTGAGCTCAGCACACGAGTGGCCGTGCGTTACGAACCGGTGAGTTCAGCTCAACTCAGCTCAGCTCAGGGAAGTGAATCTCGATTTCGCGCTTCGCCGCGGCTTCAGAATCGGCCGCATGCACGACATTGTGCCGCGTATCGGTCCCGAAATCGGCGCGAATCGTGCCGAACTCAGCCTCGCGGGGGTCTGTTTTGCCCGCGGTCTCACGTGCGACGTTGATGGCATCGTCGCCTTCGAGCACCACCGCGATCGTGGGCCCTGAGATCATGTAGGTGATCAAACCCTCGTAATAATACTCACCCTCATGCTCCGCATACTGCGTCTCTGCTACCTGCCTCGTGAGCTGAACCAGCTTCACGGCCGCGATGGTCAAGCCCGCACGCTCGAATCGCTCAATGACCGCGCCGATAAGGCCGCGCTCAACGCACCCGGGTTTGATCATCACGAATGTCCGCTCCTTCTTCGGTGCCGCAACTTCCCGATCGCTCAGGCCTTCGCCGATCACTACCTCACTCATCTCTCGCCGGGCAACCCGCGGTGCGGGTGTTCGCTTGTGCTAGAGCATAGCGCGGGCATCCATAAAATAGTGAAGGCCGCGGGATTACCGGACGTGTCCGGGCCGAGCCGAGCCGAGCCGAGCCGACACGCGTACCCATGCTCACGGTAATCAGCTTTAGCGAGTCAATCCACGCAACGTTCACCAGTAGCTGCGTACCAGCTCGACGTTTCGCTTGAGTTCTTCGTAATCCATCTCTTCTCGCTTACGGCTCTTCCAGAAGGTCTCGATCAGCAGATAGTTGCAGGAGGTCGATTTCAGGAGCGTAAATACCCGCTCAAGATCCAGCACACCCCGGCCGAGGGAGAGATGATCCTGGAGCACCGAATCGACACAGGCGCAGTCATGCACATGCGCTACCAGCATCTTCTGGCCGCAGTGATCCACCCATTGCGTGAGATAATCCATGAAGTGCTCACCGTTCTCCTGCTCCTTCTTTTTGGTGTGGTATACTTCGGCCTTTATCGCGTGCCCGATGTCCAGGGTGAACTGTAACCGCGGATAGAAGCGTGCGAGCGCTTCGTGCAGGAGATCGGAGCGCTCGCAGGTCGTTAATTCGTTCTCGGCACAACCGGTCAAGCGAAACGCCGCAGCCGTTTGCATCACCATTGCACAACGCGCAAGCATCTTTTGCTCTATCTGCGGTCGAACGTCCTCGAGCTTGTAAGTGGGGATTTTTACGGGCAGGTGGAAATTATAGTAGAGCGTGCGGGGGTGGAAGGACGCTGAAAAGGCCATGCAGCTCCGCACTATCCGCAGACCGGCCTCCGCAAGATCGTCGCGTGGATGCGCAACGGGTGTATCGAGCGGAGAATGGAAGCCGATGCGCATACCATATTCATCCAGCACTCGCAGCAGCTCTTCTCGCTCCTTATCCGCCATGGAATCGGGCAGCGGGAAATCCAGGGAGAACTCGATGTAGTCCAGGTCGAGCCGATGGAGCTTCCGCAAGGTCTCGGTAAAGGGTCGGTTACCATACCAGACCGGCGCGCCGAGTACGATCTGCATCGGTCAGTCCTCTTTCCGTTTCACGAGCAGGGTCAAGCCATCGCGATCCACGATCGCCACCTTTACGCCCTCAGGGATCGTTTCCCCTGCTGCGGCACGCGCGTTCCAGATCTCACCGCGTAGTTTGACGGTGCCCTTATCCTCAGTGATCGTGGACTCAGCCTTCGTTACGCGTCCGATGAGCTCCTCGGCACCCACCTGAGCTCGCCGTTTCCTGCTCTTGAGGACCGCACCGACGGCGAAGAAGAAAAAGAGCGCAGAGGCGATAGCGACCCCGAGGACGGTGAGCACGAAGCCTTCGAACCAGCCCGATTCAGGACTGACGAGGAACGGCTCTTTCGGGAGTATCAGCGCGCCGATGATCAAGCAGACCGCACCGCCGGTCGTGAGTATGCCGAAGGTCGGGGTCAATGCCTCCGCGATGAAGAGGAGAACCGCAACGATAATGAGGAGCACGCCGAAGACGTTCACCTCAAAGAGTCCGATACCGTAGAGCGCTAATATGAGGCAGATCGCGCCGATCATCTCCGGTACGTACGTGCCGGGCGACATGAACCCGAAGATGAGCCCGTAGATGCCCACTAGCAGCAGAATGACCGCGATCTGGGGATCGCTCAGTGTTTCGAGGAGCGTTGAACGGATCGTTCTCTCTTTACGGTGAATGATGGCGTCCTTCGTCGCTAACGTCTGGTTTTCACCTGCTATCGTGACATTCATACCGTCAAGCTTCGCTAAGAGGTCAGTTTCGTCGTTGGCAATGAGCTCGATGATCCCGCGTTCCAGCGCGAGGTTCTCGTTGAGCGCGTCATTATCGGTGACGAAGCGTTTGGCCTGCGTCGCGTTACGGCCCCGTGAGGCCGCGATACTCTCGATATGCCCGGCGAAGAAGTTGATGGTCTTGTTGTCCGCGGCCTGGCGGCCTTCTATGCCAATCTCGACGGGCATTGCCGCGCCTGTGGTCGTGCCTGGCGCCATGGCCGCGATATTCCCGGAGACGAGTATAAAGGCACCTGCGGACGCGGCGATCGCGCCCCTCGGCGCGACATAGGTGATCACCGGCACGTCTAAATTCAGGATCGCCTCGGTGATCTTCAGTGTGGAGCTGACGAGCCCGCCGGGCGTATCGAGCTCGATCAGGACAGCTTCGGCACCCAGCTGCTCAGCTTCTTGCAAGCCTTCAATGATGTCCAAGACCGTGCCCTCGGAGATCGTGCCTTCGATACGGATTACGTAGATAACGTGATCGTCGCTGGCTGCTCCTGCGCAAGGAACAAGAGCGCCTACAATGGCGAGGCTAATAATGAAGACCAAAAGATACACGTGACGTTGTTTCGTGGCCATTGCTCTGTAGTTGTAGGCAAATAGATAGCTACTTCGATGTAAGCCCCCGGAACAATTAAATCTTCGCTTTGCGGAGTTAGAAGATCGTGATGGCAGCGGCGATTTTTCTTCATAGGTGTCACAGGCCAAAGCGGGGCTGTAAAGTTAATGGGTGCTGCAGCAAACGCACCAAAAAAATTATACTATATGGGAAAAAATACCACTTGTGGTGGATGGATTTGATCACCAACCCCAACAAGTTGACAGCCGCGAGATCCGGTGCAGTGGTGTCCGGAGAGTAAGATCACAATGCATCACGAGAAGATCAAGCGGAAACGGGGCCGGGGTTGGGATGGTTGCTACGACAAACCTTTTAGAAGAAGGTTTAATCCAGAACGAAATTCTCTTTTGGCTGGGATAGATGATACGGGGTCGGGCGCTCATTTTTCTTTTGGTAAAGCTTTTCTTTAAAAGAAAAGGTTTTACATGAAATCACTCAGCGCTTTTTGCTGTTCCAGTGCAACGGGGAAGAGCGCCTGGATATCCTTATCGAGCAGCTCCAGCCGCTGCTTCGTGTAGCGCGAAACGTGATATTCCTCGGCGATCCGTAACGAAACCTCGAGATATTTCCGGACGCTCGCCGCGTGCACGGTGGGCACGATCTTACCGCCGCAGCGTTTGCAGATTCCGTTCAACGGTATCCGCCGGTATTTCGCGTTGCATTTGTTACAGCGCATCGTCTGCGAGCCGAACGCTCTGAGATTGCCCTTGATATCGCGCAGGAAATGGTTCGCGATGACCGTCTCCGCGACCTCCGTCTCGTTTACCGCACGGATCATCCGAGCCAGGCGCAGTTGCGCCTCCATCTTCTCGATCATGCTGTCGAGCTGTTTGTAGAGTGAATTTATCGGCCCTGCCGCGATATCGGTGGTACCATGCGTGTACCCGAACCCGTAGGTATCCCGCGGCTGCTCGATCTTGCTCGCGGCCGTTTCGATCTCGACCTCTTTGGGCATCTTGCCCGCACATGCCGCCTCGTAGAGCGCGAGCGGGTATTCGGACGCCGTGGAGACGTTATGCGCCTCCTTATCCACCTCTTTCGGGTTGAGGAACGGGATGAGCACGAGCGGCGCGTCCATCTTCCCACCGCGCTTCTCTGGCAGAAAGAAGAGCGAGAAATTGAGCAGCGCATCGAGCAGGAGCAGAACGGAGTCTTCATCGCCATCACAATTTGAGCTGAGCACAAAATTGTTGATTAAGAAATTGTGATGATCTGCAACTTCGAGATCGTATAAGAACTCGAATGCTGAAGGGATTGCTTTGAGCTCCTTTACCGCATCCAGGATACAATCGCCAAAAGACGTAACGCGGGGACTCTCCTCGCCTGTAAGGGCTGGCAGTAACAGCTTATCGTCTTCCGTGAGTTCCAGCAGCTTCTTAGCCTTTACTGTACCGTTCGACCATACCACCATTCGGTGCTCAGGGGAAGACACCCATGTCCTGCCCGTGTTCGTCCGTACTGCAAAGAGATACGCGGGTGCCGGTGTTTTGAGCACCGCTTTGATCTCCTTCAGCTCAAACTGACCCGTTTCTGGATTGAGTGCGTACGTCTTCATTCCAGCCACCGCCTTTCGTGTGGTGCCGAAATCATCAACGACTTCTTCGTTCGCATCAGCAGCACGATAGAGCAACTCTAATTCCGTGGTTCCCACTCCACGGGAATCCACCAGTATCGTTTCAGTCGTTGGTGCCAGACAATTTCTCCGTTTCGCCGCGTGGAAGAATGGATGCGCGTAACAGGCCGACGCGGATGTGAACCCGATTATCCGGCTCAAGATGCCGGCTGAGGTGTGGGGCGCCAGGCCAAGCACGAGGTGACCGATAAGATCCTCTTTGCGTGTGGCGTGGTAGAAGGGCGCCAGGCCGTAGAACTGCGTGAGCAGCGCATCCACGAATTGGGAGACACGTACTAAATATGATGCGGCATCGAGCGAGATAACGAGGTCCTGTTGCTTGAGCTCGAGCATTTGCAGCTCATTCGTGAGCTCGACACCCAGAATGTCACGGGTATAACCCAGCTCGCGCGCCGTCTCCACACTCAGCCTGATCTCTTTGGGATAGAAATGGGTGAGTGGCAGATTGGTGAAGTCGTAGCGGATCGTGCCATCCTTGAAGACCACCACATCATGCTTCGCCCGCAGTATCCCTTTGCCGAGGTGCTCAGCCACTTTGTGCTTTGTGATTAGCCCCCGCACGCATTTGACCTCCAGGTTGGTCGTGCTCATGGGCTCACCGAGCCCCTTCATGGTGTTCTCGTAATAGCTCTGCAGGTCGATGCTGCGCTTCTTCGGCTCCCAGCTCTTAGTCCTGGCTCGCGTGGTGAGCTGGTCAGCGCGGCCCAACGCTTGTATCTCCAGCTCGATCACCGGCCGCTCCGCGGTCACTCGTAAAGCTTCCTTCAATAATCTGCTCTTGCCGCCATATTCGCCCACCGGGAAGAGCGAGTGCGGCGCGGGCTTCATGCGCCGCTCCTTCGACTTCTCCGGCCTGCCCATCCGCATGCCGATCCGCGTTGGGCCCTTGCTCCTTACCGTTACGCGCACGGACTCGTCCGGCTGCAGCTTGTCATCCAGTCCAAGGCTGCGGAGCAACGCACGGGGCTCGGAGATCACCAGAGATCCCGGCTGCTCTGTCATTCGATGGGGCACGAGCAAGTCCTCGAGCATGCGCTTCGTTCTTCCGGTCTCGTCGTCACGCAGCAGCAGTGTGCTCGCGTCGAGCACCCCGTTAGCGGATATATAGGCCGCGAGCTCGGCCCTGTCTTCTCCGGTCAGATCTTCCCAGAGATAGGTATACGCCGGATGGAGTGGCACCTGATACGTGGCTGCGATCTCGAGCGCTTCTGATTGGCTCGGTGTCTTTGAGTGCCATTTCGCGGCCTCGATCTCCGATTTCGTTGCCAGCTCCTGCACCCACCATTCATGCGCATATGCAGCGGGCATAAGGCGGTGCCCAGTCTCCAGGAAATCGCCATAATCGATGAGGATCTCGCCAAGGTCAACGATCTCAGCAATGGTATCTTCCAGCGCAGCAAGAGTGTCCGCATCGTCTAATCGCACCAGTGAGCCGTCCTCCAATTTGACCGTGGGGCCTTCGATTGAGTCCACGGGTACAACGCAGCCCGCTTTACCCGGCAGTTCGGGTTTTATCTGCGTGCCCGCCGCAGTGAACTTCAGCAAGGACATGGTCACGGGGTTCAAGCCGACCGTTTCGAGTCCGGTATTGCGTGCACGCCCGTATCGCAGCCGAAATGCGCCCTTTGCGGCTGGACGCCCGAATACCGGTCGGCCCGCAATCAAATCTGCCAAAAAATCGCGCTGCGGTTTCTCGCCCTTCGCCTTGACCAGGCTGGTGACCCAGTCCCAGCCCGCGAGCCCCAGGCGATCCACGTGCCGTTTGATCTTCGGCGCCTTCATCGCGACTCCTTCAGTAAGCACGAGCACCATCCCGCCGCGCACGCGGTCGGTCGCCACTCGCTGGAGGCCCATATAGCCGCCTACTTCACGCTCTTCAGTCGGGTCTCCGTCGATACAGATCGGGCAGCTCTTCACGATCTCCCTGATCTCCTCATCGCTCGGCTTGTACTGCAGTCCCGCGATCCGCTCGTAGACGGAAACTTCCAGTACGTATCGCCCGATCTCATCGTCCCGTGGCTGATACGCGGCGAAGCCCATCTGCCGTCGAATGTAATCCGCAGCCAGAACAGAGAGCGCCTGAGCCGTTCCCCCGGCACTGCGTATCGGCCCCGAGTAGAAGACCTTGATATACTCCGTCCCGTTATCGTTTCGGTCTGATTCGACGCGTGCAATGCCTTCGATCGGCGCCGCCACCACACCCTCCGTAAGGATCGCGACCGCGGTACGCACCGCATGCTCGATGGTCGCAACACGGTCAAACTGACCGAATCTCCGCTCGACGAAGTCCTGACCTATACGTAACGCGATCTCCTCGCGACCGAGGCCGTCCTTCTCCAGCTCGTGTATCCGGGTGCTCAGCCCTTTGACGCCGATCAGCGCCTCCACGCGCTCCGCAAGGTCCTTCGTGATATGGATCTCAGGCTTCGCCGCGGGATCCAGCCCCAGCTTGCGCGCCGCTTTCGCGATCTTTAACGCTTCCTCGAGCCCTTCTTTTAACGTGCGCTGATACGCAGAAGTCGAAGCCATCGTCGTTTAGGTAAGTAAAGGTGAGCGGGGTTATAAGTCTTGCTCGCAACGACTTTTGAATCGTGAATAAGGCAAAAGAGCGTCTCTCTGCCGTTGGTTCGCGCTGATGCTCGCAGGCTTCAAACGGATAAGAGCTTCGCGTTGATGGGCACTATCTACAGCGGTCCAGCTCAGAGCGGCACTTCTCATACGTTCCGGCAGCTGCGTTTGCGTTCCTGGTAGGTCCCGGTAAGCATGGCCGGTAGCTCGCGACCCGAAGCGTGTCCCGAGTGGTTATCGTAGCAGGAGAGCTGCGCCGCTGGGTGATGAGGCGGCCGAAACCATTATTAGCACTGAAGCGAATGGTGCAGTGAGGGGACCGGGAATGGTTGAAATCACCGTGTATGGCGGAGCGGGTGAAATCGGTGGCAATAAGATCCTGGTGGAAGACCAGGGAACCCGCCTCATGCTGGACTTCGGAACCCGAATGGGTTTTGCCTCGGCCTTCTTTTCGGAGTTTCTCGGTGTTCGATCGAACACGGCATTGAAGGATAAACTCACCATAGGGGCCCTTCCGGTTATACCGGGTGTATACCGACGCGATTTGATCAGTCCAGAAGGCGTAGAGGAGCTGACAACCAACATATATAGCAGGATACTCTCACCGGATTCGGAGCTGTTCAGGGTGCCCGGACTCATTACCTACGAGGACTACTACAGAGAGCATGGACGGGGTTATATCGATGGGATATTACTTACCCACGCTCATATGGATCATACGGGTGATATCGGTTTTCTTCACCCTACCATTCCACTTTACTGCTCAAAGAATACCCAGACACTGGTCGATGCAATTGACGATGTGACGAATTTCACGTCAGAGGCAGTACGGTCGAAGAGATCCTGTGTTGCGTTCACGAAGCGAGGAGCCGTGCCGGAAAGCCCGAGAATAGATCATAAGGAAGAGCTGGTTCGCGATTGCAGGACCCTGGAGGACGGTGAAGTGCTGACCATAGGTTCCTTTCGTGTTGCTCTGATAGCGGTTGATCATTCCGTTCCCGGGGCTGCAAGCTACGTCCTGACGTGTGATGGTGCGGGTAAGCCATTGCGTATCCTTTACACCGGTGACATACGGTTTCACGGTACTAAAGGCACTACAATTGACGATTATGTCAGTGCGATAGGTAGCGGTGTAGACATTATGATCTGCGAGGGTACCCGGATAGATTCGGACTCTCAGCTTACCGAAGAGCGGGTCTGCTCTAAGATCACGGAAGAGATTGCCGGTACAGACGGCCTGGTGTTTGTTGAGTTCAGCTGGAAAGATACCACGCGCTATGAAACGATCAGTAAGGCGGCGGTGTCTTGCGGGCGGACATTCGTTATAAACGCTCGGCTTGCTTACGTCTTGAACAAACTTGAGCTAACACCATTGCCCGAACACGTGTCGGTATTTCTCAAACGCAAAGGGAGCTGTTTTTACTCGCCCAATGACTACTCGACCTATAAGCACGAATATGGTTATTCCGTTGATAAAGAAACGTGGACCGCGGATGCCAGTCATTACAACAACGGTTTGGTGGCTGAAGAGATCAAGTCCAACCCGCGCAAGTACGTCGTGATGCTCTCTTATTATGATTTAGGGCAGCTGTTTGACTTAGCCGATGCTGCGGGAAAAATACCGGGATCGCGCTACATACGAGCACAATGCGAGCCGTTCTCAGACGAGATGGAGCTGGACGAGGAACGATTGATCAATTGGTTAGATGCCTTTGGGATCGGGTATCGTTTGGGTGCGACGCCGCTCCCGGTGGGTTGTACTAATCCTAGCTGTTCCAAGCTGAGAAAACGGATAGAGCGGTCACATGTTTCCGGTCACGCATCACGACCAGAGCTGCAGGAACTCATCAGCAAGGTCAATCCGCGAATTGTGATTCCGGTTCATACTGAACGACCAGAAGCATTCAAAGACCTTGTTACTGCGCTGCGTAAAGAAATATGGGTGATCATTCCGGAATTGGGCGAGACGTACCGGTTCTAACTGCGGCTATACCGTGAACCATGGCATTTCCAAAGGTCATGGAAGATGGTTTCCGCCGAGCCCGTTCACCTGGTCAAAGAAGCTGAGAGCGGGGATCGCTCTTCTGCGCATTGCTAACAGCTAGCGAGCGAGCGAGCGGTAAAGAAGAACCGAAAAAATAAAGAAAAAGTGAGGTGAAAAAAGAAATCACCTCACGTACAGTGTGCCTTTTGCCTTCCGCTCACCCATGGCGAAATCGCCGAGATACTTCTTATACTCAGCGCCATCCACCGGGGTGGTCTCGAGGAACTTGAACGACGGCATCATCTCGGTCGCGCCCTTCACCAGGATCTCACCACCGGTCATGTCGGCGCCTGGCCACTTTGCATCGCCCTCAATGATGATCTTGCCGCCTTTCATGTTCAGGCCAGCGAGCATCTTCGCGTTACCCTTGATCAGGATCTCGCCACCGGCCATGTACTGGCCCGTGAGCTCTCCGACATTACCGAAGACCGTGACCTTGCCACCGGTCATGCCCGTCATCTCACCGCGGTACATCGCACAGAGGTTGTCCTCCGCGTCACCTTCGATGACCAGCTCGCCACCGCGCATCTCACGGCCGGCCCAGCAGTCTGCGCTGCCCTTAACCACGAGCTTGCCGCCTTCCATCATCGCACCGCAGTGCATATCGACGTCACCACGTGCCTCGATCTCGCCGGTTTTCATGCCCTCGCCGATGCGCTTCACACGCCTCAAATCACCTTCAAAGACGAGCTTCACGTCATCTGCGCTTGCCGCGTCGCCCGCGAGGCTCACCTCGAAGAGATCGCCGGTCTGCTCCTGGCGATTCCCCCACCAGACCTTTACCGCTTTGATCCCCGCTTCGTTCTTGCCGAAGAGCTGATCAGGCGTTAACGCGTCCACCTCAACGGGAACCTTTGCGACACCGCTCACGACCGCGTCCTTTAATTTTAAGGTTATCGTCTGCATTTTTCTTCCTCCTTTTCTCGCTCCGTTAGTTAGCTCCGCCATGGTGCCTTGATCTCGAATGGATGCGGCAGATAATGGCTCTGTACCGGGTAGTTGTTGAAGGTCACGGAGTAGTACTTATCGAACCGGTCCTTCAGGGTCACGAGCATCTCTTCGTTCAACTTCTCGTCGCATTCGGGCGTCACGTAGATAGTTCGCCCTTCTGGTGCCGCGACAACTTCGCCGTCTTTCACCACGATCTCGCCGGCCTTGATGGTGTACTTCGTGTTCAGGAACGCCTTCTGGATCTTGCCCGCGTCGCGCTCCTCCGGCGTCATATCGTAGATCGCAATGTCCGCGTCCGCGCCGACACCGAGGTGTCCTTTGCCGTGCTCGCTCAGTCCGAGCGTCCTTGCGGTCATGCCGCGAGTGATGATCGCGATCTCGTTCAGATCGTATTCGCGATCGATTGACGGCAACTCAGATCGGTCATAGATGGCCTTATGCACTTCCGCAGCCAGTTCATCCCGGCGTTTCTTGCTCATGAGCATCGAGATGATGATCGGATAGCCGATGAACGGACCGGCGTTCGGATGGTCGGTGGTCAAGGCAACCTTCCAGGGATCTTTGATCAGCAGCGCGAGCTCCTGCCCAATCGCCCACTGGATGGTGTTCACGGGTGATTTACCGGAATAGAGAAACGGCGTAATGCCCGAGCCCGTTTCGAGCTCCACATCGCAATTAGTCCATTTGCGGCCGGTGATTTGATATAAATCGTACTCCATCGGGCCGTCCGCGGTCATCGTGGTGGTGTCGCCCAATATAATCGAGCCGATATCAATACTCATATGCTTAGTGGCATTGACATACTCGGCAATCGCCTTCGCCTTCGACTCGAAATCGCCCCAGGTAGAGCCCCCATACGAGTGGAACTGCGTGTGCGTTGCGTGCATCGTCGGCCGGTCTCTATAGGGTCGTATGCCTTTTACCAGGTCATAGGTAGCCGTAGTAACTTCGAAGTTCCCGGGATGGCCAAGCATATTGGGGTGTACGTGAACGCTGTGTGGCATCTCGTACTTCTCCATTGCCTCTGCCAGCCCCTTCACAATCTCCGCGGGCGTAACGTCGAAGGTCGGTACCGGGTCATGGAGACTGCAGTTCTTTGCCCATGCCCATGCTTCGGTTCCTCCCGGGTTGACGACTTTGACGCCATAGCCCTTGGTCGCCTTGATCATCCAGGCGATATACGCAGCCAGGAGATCGATATCGCCGCTCTTGATGTATTCCAGGGTCATCCAGTTGTTGTCAATGAGTGGCATTGCCGCGTTGTCCAGGATCGGGATGTCGATCATCTCCTCATGCGTGTGCCGTGCTGCCAGCGGTGGCATTGCGGCTTCCATCACAAAGGTGTACCCCATCATGGCATACCGGTAGCCGGTCGCAAAGGTGTTGGGCACTGAATAGCCCGATTGCGCCCTGCAGACCTTTGTCTTTGGCACCAGCCCCTTCCGGCCGTCTTCTGGTCGCATCAGCCGGCCTGAGTTGACCTTCCCGCCAGCAATGTGCGCATGGATATCCACACCGCCCGGCATGACCACGCGCCCTTCTGCATCGATCACTTTCGGGTTCGATACCGAGTCCACGATCTTCCCGCCACGGATGCAAATATCTTTCTGCTCGCCCTTCACGCCGTTGATGGGATCGAAAACCACGCCGTTCTTGATGATCAGCTCACTTTCTGCCGCCATCTTACTGCACCTCCTTTGCTCGTAACGCTCTGATCTCTGTCAGCATCCGCTCAAGGATCTCCTCATCGGTTGGGACGTCCGAATCGATGATCTTGCGCAGTCGAATGGGTATATTGTCCATACGATAGACGCTGCCCTCTGCATCGATCCCGCTCACTGCCGTTGGGATGATGATGTCCGCGAATTCCGTTGTCGGGTTCGCGAACGGATCTATCTGAATAACCGGTATTTTTGCCATATGTCTCAGTGACGGTCCCGGGAAGTGCGCACCGGGATCAGAAGCGATGATCAGTGCGGAATCGCAGTCCCCTCGCCAGAGACAATCGGTCGCCGAATCCTCGCCGGGGTTATACCACGGATACCCCCGGGCCATATCAATCGCGAACGGGAAGCCGGTCTCCCAGGTAAGTACCTGGTTGATGCCCGCCACGTTGTAATGGCCGCGGAGCGGCATGATGCTCGCTTTGGTATGTGTGTGCGCCGCGCGCGTGAATTGGATCGCGTTCACAATATTGTTGTGCCGCGCGCCCGTGTGTGTCACGCCCATACCGAAGAAGGTCATCACGAATTTTGCACCCTTAACCATCTCAGCGATTTCCATCAGCTGCGCCTTCGAGACACCGCCGACCTCATCGGGCACGATGTCCGCATGGCCTCGCAGGATCGCACGGAGCGCAGAGAAGACCGGATAATCGTAGCCCTGTTTGATCTGGACGAAGACATCCGCCATCTTCGTGGTCATCGTCTTCCGCGGATCAACGATTACCAGTTTCTTGTCCTTCTTGCCCTCCTGAGTCCAGAAGCCCTTTGAGACGTACGAGTAACGCTTCATGTGGTTTGCATGCGCATAGGCCGGATTCGCCCCCCAGTAGATGATGAGATCCGCCCGGTTCTTCACCTCGCCGAGCGTGCACGAGGGCAGCCCCACATCCTGGATCGCCAGTACGGAAGGCCCGTGACAGACCGAGGCTGTGTTATCGATCACCGCACCGAGTTCCTCGGCTAGCAGCACACCCACCTTATCCGCTTCGCAGACCGTAGAACTCCAGCCGTACATAAGCGGACGACGCGAGTTGTACAGTATCTCCGCCGATTTCTTGATCGCTTCATCGTACGAGACCTCTTTCAGCTGACCGTTCTCCCTGATCATCGGATGAGGGATCCGGTGATGCCCGAGCAACTTGGCCTTGCCCACCGAGCACGCGCCACGCTTCACCTTAACGACTTCGTTATTCTCCACATCCAGCACTATATCATCGCATACGCACCCACAGAGTGAGCATACTACATCAGTTATTTCCGCCATTTTTTTACGTCCTCCTTTAGGCCATATACGTCCGCATCAGCTCAGCTATCGACAATATCGGTTCTGTTGTCTTCTCCACCGTTGCGTCGATCCCCTTGAACGAGGGCATGCCGTTTCCGTTCGTGTCACCATCAACCACCGCGTTACACCAGGGTCCCATGGGAATGAAGGCCATACCCGCGAGAACCCCGTCGTCCTGATCCACTCGGACGACCACCTGCCCGTAGGCAGTGGTGACTTTCACGTGGTCATCTTTGGCAACCCCGAGTTGCTCCATGTCCGCACCGTTCAGATCGCAGCGAGCCACTTCTGCAAAGTATTCGTCCGTAAGTTTGCTGTCCAGGTTCTGGCCCTGCACGGCCGTTCTCCCACTTATCAGGTTAACACTAATTCCCTCCATTTTTCCTCCTGCTTTGTACTTTGACCACAACTACTTAAATTTTTTGCTTTTTACGCGTACCGTGCTATGCTCTATATGGTAAGATGGTGAAACAGGTCTACGGCATCCTGGGCGACCCCGTCGCGCACAGTCTCTCTCCCGTGATGCAGAACGCGGCCTTTAAGCAGCTCGGCATGGACGCGGTTTATCTTGCGTTCCGCGTCCCCCGCGAGGAGCTCGAGGGTGCGATACGGGGCGCGAAGAGTCTCGGTATCGCGGGGCTCAACGTAACGATACCGTTGAAGGAAGATGCGCTTCTGTTCGTAGAACCTGACGAGTTCGCACGCCAAATCGGCGCGATCAACACTATTGATTTCAGCACCGGAACGCCGATGGGCTACAACACCGATGGGCCTGGCGTGATACGTGCCTTACAAGAGCGGGTGGGTGATTTAGCGGGTAAAAGAGTGCTCATTATCGGTGCAGGCGGCGCAGCAAGGGCGATTGCATTTGCTCTTGACCGTGAAGGCGCGTTCGTAACACTTGCAAATCGCACGGTGGCGCGCGCTGCTCAGTTAGCGGCCCGGCTCACGAACGCGCACGCCATTGGCCTGGGCGCTGAGCTCAAGGCGCAGCTCAAGGCTACCGATATCATGATCAATGCCACATCGATCGGCATGCATCCGCGTGTGGAGGAAACTCCCGTAACGGCGGACATGCTCACGCCCGAGCTCGTGGTCTTCGATATCGTTTACAATCCGATCGAGACGAAACTGCTCGCGGATGCGCGCCGCGCGGGTGTTCATACGCTTATCACTGGTGTGAAGATGCTGGTCTATCAGGGTGCGGCGGCCTTCCGGATATGGACAAAACGCGAGCCCCCACTCGACGTGATGGAGCAGGCGGTGCTCGACGCGCTCCAGCATGGTCTCTGGACGTCGCGCGAGGGCGCCAGCGATCCGTGAATTGGCGGGTGGTCATCAGCCTCTTTTTCTGGCACGTCTGCGTGAAAGCGCCAGGAATAGCGCGATAGCTGCGATCCACGGGCCTTCGGACACGCACAGCGCTTGCTCTTCTGCTGCGCGCTCTTCCGTGATACGTGCATCTTCAGCTACGGTCTCCGCTGCTTCCGGTACGGGTTGCAGTTCCTGTGCCGGTGGTGGCAGCGCCTCAACGCTGCTCACGTTCTCACGACGCTCCTCGAGCTGAATTTCGATCTCGTCAGATACCCTCCCGCCGATGTCGACGCGCACAATATAGGTGGCCGGCGGGAGCTCGGTACAGTTAATACACGCCTGCACGGTGCCGTTTGTTACTCGCGTTGCGCTCTCGATGATGATATCGGAGCCTGAGGAGAGCGAGATGAACGCTCGTTCACCGTCTCTGACGTTCGTCTCCGCCGTTACCGTGAGCGCTTCTTCGCGTGCTATCACTGCGGGCATGGTCAACGAGACCTGCGGATTGGAGACCGTGAGGGCGGCAACGGCGAAAATGTCGTCACTGCCTGCTGCGGTTAGTTCATGCTCGAGTATGGCGAGCCGTTGCGGCGCGGTCTTACTGGGCCCGCCTGCGAGCCACACGCCATCCTCAATCGCTTCTGTGATCCCGTCTTTGCCCCGGTGCAGTCCGAGCAGATAATAGCGCCCGCTCCTGAGATCGTGAATTGGTTGCTCCCAGGTTCCTCCGATTACCGGGGTTGCTTGTGCGCGGCCACCCGGCGGGAACACGACCTCGCCCTCGGCAGTGATCACCATGAGGTATACGTGGTCAGTGCCGGTCGCAGAACCGTAAACGACCAGGTCGTCACCTTCCGCAAGGGATTCCGGTACGTGCATACTGAATGCAGGGTTGTGGAGGAATATGCTCACCGTGGCATCCACGCCGCTCTTTTCTCGCCACGTCGCTGGCACGTCATCACCGATCTCGAACGCCGCTCTCTCATCGAGAATGAACACCTCGATCTCCAGACAGCCGATGGGCGCTCCATGGGTGTCCCATTCCCATTCGAATAGCTCATCGCGGATACGTGCTTCGCCCGCATAGCGCCCATCGATCACGAAGACAGCATTGCCGCCAGAGGTCGCATCGCCCACAACCGGAACGAGATCGCCGACCATAGCATGCTCGGGCACGTGCACACCCACCGCCGCGCGCGTTATCGTTACGTATGTCGTGGCTTGCAGTTCCTCAACCTCAGCCGTGATGCGATGTGTCCCGTAGTCCAATTCAGAGGTCAGGATCTTCAGCTTCTTCTTGCCCTCGTTGTCCAGCGTCACGGTGAATACCGCACTCACGTCGTGTGCGCCGCCGAGGGTCACTGTTGCCACGTCACGATAGAACGAACTTGTCAGTATCACGACGATCTCGCGACCCATTACCACTTCGTCGGCGCATGCCACCGTCAGATACCGCTCCTCCACCGCTATCCTTTCTGTGCTCGCCGCTTCCGTGGCGTAGTCTTCTAAAGCGATAAGATACATTCCCGCATCCATCGTCAGAGTCGTGGTGTCGAACTCGAGCTCCTGCTGCTCAGTCACACGGATGCCCTCGACCGGGACGTTGCGGAACCCGACAAAGCCCGTTGTATCATACGTGACGAGAATTTCGTAGATGTCCGTTCCGTGAGCATTTGTTAGTGAATAACCATCATCATCCCTTATCGTGAGCTTCAGCACGCCCGCCTCCTTCTCATTTCCCTGGAGGCAGAGCCGAAAACTCGTGCCCTCTCGTACCCGCTCCCGGTTCTCTGCCAGCTCCACGGTGAACGAGTGCTTGATCATTTCAAACCAGCCACCTTCGCCATTCGCGTCCTCGACGTTAAAATAACCTTCTCGCGACTTTCCCGCCGAGTCCCACACCGCACCGGAACCGAGCGTCTCCTTCTTGAAGGGCATTCCCGAATATTTCTCGCCCGCCTTGGTGTACGGCCCGGTAACGACCACGGGGAGGGAACCGTTCGTATACTGCTGGAACGCGACCTTTTCACCGCTATAGACCGTTAGGATATCCGTAGCAGATTCCTTCTTCGGCTCGTCGCCAAACAGGCCCGCGTAGGTAATGAGGCCACCGGTAGCCGTAAAGGTTCGATCGACGAGCGATCCCGTCACTAGGGAGGCGCCGGCGATGAGCATGACTGCGATAAGTAGGGCGAAGCAGATGGTTATCGAGCTGTTTCTCCTTCGTTCCATTCGCTTCTCACTAGAGCATATATACTGCGTTCAGGTATATATTATGCTTACTATTATGACCATTTCCATACTGTGGTGCCCTTGGTCTGATGAGCGGCCATAAAGAACAGTATAAACCAACAGCCCTGTACCGTTGAAGCAAGCCCAGCAGCTGCGTATTCGGACCACCGGCGAGACGACCGGTTGTGTTTTCGGTATTCGTCGTTAGCTAGCTAAACGCTCTCCGCAGCGAGGCAGATAGAAGCGAGTAACGCATCCAGTTGAATCCGCTCGTTTGCGCCCTCGGTGATCCGGAAGTCCGCTTCGCCGATGCGATCCATCAATTCCACCTTCTTCCGCGCGGGGATCTCCATGGCGATCACGAGCCGGTGCATCTGCGCCAGGATCTCGTCACCGGAAATCCCTTTGCCCATAAGAGAATCCAGCGCCTCGAGCGCCTCAAAGAATTGCCCGGCAAGTGCCTGCATAATCAACGCCCGTATCTGCTCGGGCCGCGCCATCGCGGTGATCTCGTAAATCATTTCCGGCCTGAGCTCGTCACCGAGCACGGCCGCGCTTTGCACGGCGTTCACCGCGCGGCGCATATCACCCATTGCGACGTAATTAATCGCGCGAATAACCTCTTCAGATATGGTCAGGCCTTCCTGGTCCGCGATATACCGTATGCGTGCAGCGATGGCGTCGTATGCAAGCGGTTTGAACCGGTAGACCGAGCATCGGGATTGTATAGGCTCGATGATCTTCGAGGAGTAGTTACAACTGAGGATGAACCGGCATGTGCCGGAATAGCGCTCCATCGTGCGCCGTAATGCGGACTGCGCGGCGTCTGTGAGCGCGTCCGCCTCGTCGAGGAAGATGATCTTGAAGGCCGCGTTACCGATGGGCATGGTTCGTGCGAAGTTCTTGATGTTGTTCCTGACGACCTCGATCCCGCGCTCGTCGCTCGCATTGAGTTCGGTGAAGTTCTCAGACCAGGTCTCGCCGAAGAGTTCGCGGGCGAGCGCAACAGCTGCGGCCGTCTTCCCGACACCTGCGGGTCCGGAGAAGATGAGATGTGGTAAGTTCCTGGCCTTCACGTATGAGCTGAGGTTCCTGATGATCGCGTCTTGCCCGGCCACCTCGCTCAATCTTTTCGGGCGATATTTCTCAGTCCAGATCTCGTCTCGCTGCATCGGCGCTCGCTCACATACTTTTTTACGCCCTTATCGATCATAAAGATAGTATGGCCTTGAGTCTGGAGCTGGGGCTGCTATTGGTGAACTCGTTTATTATCCTCGTTGTGGTCATGGATCCGCCGGGCAGTATCCCGATCTTCATCGCGGTAACGAGGCGGATGAGCACGGACGAACGGCGCCGGGAACTCAATCACGCGGTCATTGTGGCGACCATTCTTTTGCTGCTCTTCGCGTTCCTCGGGAAGCTTATCCTGGACCTTCTGGGCATCAGTCTGAACAGCTTCATGATCGCGGGCGGTATTCTCCTGCTGCTGGTCTCCTTTGATCTGTTGAAGGGCGAGCGCAAATGTGGTGTCGTGAGCGAAGCGGGCACGGGATTAGGTGTTGGCGCCGTGCCAATCGGAACGCCGATGCTCGCGGGACCCGGTGCTATTACCGCGGTGATGGTGATCATCCAGTCGTCCGGCGTTGTTGTCGTGCTGTTCGCGATCATCGCCGCGATCATTGCCACACGATTACTCTTGGGGCAGTCGTATCGGCTCTACGAGTTCATGGGTGAGGTCGGCACCGAGGTGTTAAGCAGGGTGATCGGCATCATCGTCGCGGCGATCGCGATCGAGTTCATCGGCACCGGGATCCTGGGCATGTACCGGCTCAGCATGCTCTGAGTGAGTTCGTGAAACTAGCGCTGCGTGCGTGGGAAAGGATTTATTTACGGAGCGCAGAAAGTAAAATCAGTAGCAGGAAAGAAAGGAAGCCTCGGTAGCTTAGCCCGGTTGAGCGATTGACTTGTAATCAATAGGTCGAGGGTTCAAATCCCTCCCGGGGCTTACTGCAAACTGTTTAAAGCTTCCCCCGGCACAGACGAAGTGGCTGCGTGCGCTAGTTGGCATACAATCGAAGCTCTCCATGCTCAGCATAAACCGTAACTAGCATCAATTCTCTTATGAAGAACGAACTACTGGTTAGGTATGGCTGAGGTTTATCGGCTCGCGGCACTGCACACCCCCGCCAGCGTGCGTAAGTTGCTCCAGTCCGTCGCGGACATAGAGCGTGATGCCCTGGTCGCGGTGAAGCTCCATATGGGCGAACTGATCAATTACCGCTTCATCCGCCCGCCATTCGTGCGCGAACTCGTCATGGCGGTCAAAGAAGCAGGCGGCAAACCGTTCCTCACCGATACCACTACCCTGATTCACCGTGCGCGGCACAATGCGGTCGAGTATTTGGAAACCGCGCGACGAAACGGGTTCAATTTCGCCACAGTTGGCGCGCCTGTGCTTATCGCTGATGGCTTGAAGGGCGAGAGTGGTGTGATGGTCGAGACCGGCGGCACGCTCGTCACCGAGGTCGAGCTGGGCCAGGCGATCTACGAAGCCGACTACCTGATCGTGGTATCCCACTGCACCGGGCATATCAGCGTTGGTTACGCCGGCGCACTGAAGGATCTCGGCATGGGCTGCTGCTCGACGAATGGCAAACGGGCGGTTTACCGCTTCGCGATTCCTCATATTGACGGCGATACGTGCGAGCGCTGCGAGAGCTGCGTAGCTGCCTGTCCGTACGCGGCCATCCAGCTGAACGGCGTTCCGGTCATTGACACTCAAAAGTGCATCGGCTGCGCGCGCTGTGTCTCTGCCTGCCCGACCGGGGCGCTACACTACCCCGAGGGGTGGGATGAGCAGTACTTTACTGCTCTGGTCGAAGTTGCAAACGCGGTGCTCAGGAAGTTCGGCACTCAGCGCTGCTTCATCAATTTCCTCACGGACGTTACCGCGATGTGTGACTGCACCTTCCAGGAAGAGCCCCTGCTGCCGGATCTTGGCGCACTTGCCTCACGTGATCTCCTGAGTATCGAGCAGGCCTCCTATGATCTCATACGGGCGGTCGCAGGCCGGGATCTCTTCCATGAGCTCTTCGGCATTGCGGTCGAGCGTCAGTTCAGCCGCGCCGAATTGCTCGGCATGGGTGAACGGACCTATAAGGTGACTGCGGTGTGCTGACCCTGCCAACCATTTTGGCGTGCCCCGGGGCGGGTTTGAGTGAAGTTGCGGTTTGCGGTCATCCCCTCTATCTCCACCGGTAAGAGTTCGCACAGTGGCCGTGAGAGCATAGCTCACGCAGTGCTTGTGAACCCGTAAATAAACATAACCTTCTTGTGTACTGTCAGCCCGGGGAGTGCCTTGTTTGCAGTAGGGCCGGCCGTACCAATGGGCTTCTGCTAATACTGTGCTGTTCTTCTACGTGAAGAAGCACAGATGAGCTTCCGGAGTAGATGGAACGCGATTCAGGCAGGATCAGCGCGCAAGTTATATAATGAGCTCCGCCGGATACGTGAGGGTCCAGGTGCCGCGGGTAAGAAAGCAGCGGCACTTTCTTCATCCTCGTCCAACTCGGTCTGGTTCGACGAGTTCAGTGCTTTACAAACTCACGGAGCACCACGGTGGCGTAGGATCCTCGCGGCAGGAAGAATTCCAATCGCACCTGCCACCGATCGGGATTGAGCTCGTCCACGCTTACCTCAGGTACGCTCAGTGCCACGGGTACCAGCAGCGGTCGTCTCGACCCTTTCGAGCTCAGTTCAGGAAGTGCTTCGAGCTCGAACTGCTCGGGTGCAACCTGCTCGTTGCTGAGCACCGCGCGCTCAAGCTCGCCCACCGCACCCGCATCGAACTCCGTTGCGGAACCCACGAGCGGCGCGGTAACGAACGCCCTGCCGTGTCTGATCAACCGGTTGATCCCGTCTAATTTCTCCACAGTGACTTTTTCTACGCGCTCGGGATCCGGTATGCCACGCTCGTCATGATAGCAGACAACGTCGCCGAGCACCGCCTCGTTGAACGGCAGGCCACGCTCCAGACGCAGGCTGACCATGAGATTGAAGAGGTATGCCTGGTAAGCGTGCACGAACAGTTTCTGTAAGTTTTTGGGGAGTACGGAAAATGCCGTACGGAACTGCGCTTCTCCGCGCGCTCCTGCTGTGCTCTTGACCAGCTCGTTCAGCATCGCGCGCTCGTAGCTCAGGGAGACCGGCATCTGCTTCAAGCAGGCTTTGAGCTCGCCCTGGTTGCATAGTGCGCGCGCAGTTTTTGCCTCCGCGCCCTCCTCGGGGAAGATCTCGCCGATATAGGACATGACCGCCCCTTTTAGATCGTTGGAGATGAGCTGCTTGCCCACGCGGTGCGTGATCGGGCGGGTGGTGCCGAACCGCTGGACACCAAAGTAGTTCGGGACGCCCCCCCCGACTTTGAGCTCTGTGGTTATCGCATCGATCTTCGCCTGAATCGCTGCTGGGTCGCCTTGAACATTCCGGATAACGATGATGAACTCGTTTCCGTACAGGTCGCCTAACGAGATCGGCCTGTTTGAGCGCCCGATCGGGCGCAGCGAGACGTCCGTGATCCGCACACGCTCCAGCTCGGGTTCGGCGGTATCCCAGAGGCTGATCTTCTGCGTGGTGACCGCGAACTTATCCTTCGTGCCCGCGAACCCGATCCGGTTCCGGCTGACGCGCAATCGGCGCGCGATCTCCCGCGCGATGGTGTGGGTGTCCCAGTTGGTCTTGGTCAGCTCGGCGATCAGATACTTTCCCTCAGTCCCTTCAGTCCGGTTCGTCACTTCACGCACGACGAAGTCCGCGGGTTGCGCTTTAATCGTGCCGCCGATCCCCGCAGTCGTTGTCGCGTAATACCTGATCCCGATACGTCGCTCGGCTTCCGGGCTCGCCTCTAAAACCATGCTCATGAACCTGCGCACTAAACCAGCTCGATGATCTCGTCCCTCACGTACTGGATGAACTCGTCCTTCGTGGCCTTGCTGAAGATCGTGACGACGCCGTTTCGCGTGACGCCGACGACGAGTCCATGCCGTTTCGACTTCAGGACGATGTACCAGATCTTCCCGTGCTTCAGGTTATCGAGGTACGCCGTGGTCGTGCCGAGCGTGGATCCGTAGAGCGAGAGCTTCTTGATGTTGGGGAAGTCGACATCGTCGAAGAAGATCACCTTGGTGTCCTCGAAGTTCTGCTCGTGGAATTGCTGGAATCGTGAGTGCTCGATCCGCGCCTCGACGATCTTGCCCGTGACGATGAACAGGATCTTACTCAGCTGGTTCGCGATATTATTCGCCCGCGCCTTCTTCTCCATCACGGTCAGCACCGTGCCGTGTGCACCGGTCACGTCTTTCTGCTGCGCGCGATCGACGAAGAAGAAGGGCGCTTCGGAGGTGGTCGGCACACGCACGCGCTCGCCACGGTGATAGACGTCCAGTAACTGATCCTGAATGAAGGTGCCGTAGAGCGAGTCACCAAGGAGGCGCAGGTCGGTAATCTCAGTGACCAGGCTGATATCCTCGTCTGGCACGCGTTCTTCAGCTTTGTAGCCTTTCAGCTTGGCTGCGATCCCCTGCAAATCGATCGCCGCATCAACCAGAAACACTTTCCCCGCAAGGGCCATGCTCTATACTGGTGCGCACAGGTACTAATAACCTGCGGCAAAAGCGAGAGTTATTATTATCGTGGCCGAAATTCGAGGAACCTGATGATATAACAAGAGTAAGTCCGCGACAAAGGTCAGCATAAAATCGCGCGCTCATCAGCTCTTTGAAGCTCTGTACACTTAATTCAGCATCTCATAGAATCGTTCTGAGAATCGGGATGGAGGATCTTTTTTACATGATAAGAACTAGGCACCCGCATCCCGCAAATAGTTACGCTATGGGACGCTAAACAGAGTACTTATTCACTTGAGGAACCCTCACCGGGTGCGATTAACCGTTACTTAGCATTGACGGCTTTGTATCCGCGTAGCTACGATCCCTTGGAGGTCGATCGTTGTGTCAGCCAGCAAAACGTTACCCGCCAGGGCCTGCCAGGCTTTATACCCTGTTGCGCGGTAATAGCCTAACGATACAACGAAGGGTTTTTTAATCTCGGTACATGTATGTACGTAAATGTAACAAGTGGTGTTAACGGTATGGGGAGGGTAGCAATCTGCCAAGGCGCGGTATAAACGACGTACGTTTTGGGCAACATGCTAACCAGGGAGGATATACAACGGTACCAACTGATGTGCTGGCGTAATTGAGAAATCATCGTTAAAGATTCTGAGGGATAAATGGTAGAAGAATATTCTGATACAGAACTGGAAGCAATTTGCGCTAGAGTTCATGAATGGGACGTTGAGTTTTCTAAGAGTTGGCGCTATGAAGCGTTGACTGATGAGCAAAAGAAAGAGTCAGAGTCTGTGATTATGTATTTCACTGAGTATATGTACTCTTATCATGGATTATCGCCTGAAGAGTGGGATGAGGAAGAACTTGAAGAATGTTGTCTGGACACCATGCCAAGAAAAGTGTCCGCAGATGAGTCTTACTTCAAGTCGATTGCTCCAGTATTATCGGCATTTTTTGCATTTGTAGAAGAGACGGGCGTGCTAAGAAACGGATCAAATCTCGCGGAACGGGTAATAGAGCTCGAAGGACAAATCACAGAGAACGCGTCTGACCCCGAGAGATGGGGCCCCGCGAAATCATTTGTCATGACAGCAAAAGCGGCAGGTGTGGACATAACAAATGAGACGGAGATGCGGAATTTCCTGCCGATTTATAACCTTACTCGACTCGCCGTGAGGGAAGGGATTGACCTAACGGACGAGAAGGCGTTTGAAAAATTCCTTATGGGAAAGATGCGGAACGCCGGGCTCGATTCGAGTAGTGCTCAACAATCAAAACGCAAAAAGATAGGCAGAAATGACCCCTGTCCTTGCGGCAGCGGTAAGAAGTACAAGAAATGCTGTGGCCGCTGAACGATTTATATGTGTGGATCAAATGCTATGGCAGATCAGATACCAGCGCGTATCCGCCCCGCGCGCCCTCGGTATACCACCTAAATTTTTCTATGGTAACTTCTTTCATAACAAAACGGTATTTATACGGTAACCTCGCATGTACTCTATAATACCGGAAGATGAGTGTAGTAACCGGAGGATGGGTGGATAAACATGAGCGATAAAGCACTCATTGAAGATCGGAAGCAAAAACTGAGTGAGCTGACAGCGGGATTTTGCGATTCCCATCTGGATGAGGAATACAAGCAGTTGTGCGAGAAGCTCATCCAAAAAATGGCACGCAAACGAACGGTACCGTTCCGTTCTGGAAGGCTTGAGATTTGGGCCGCGGCGATAATCTATGCCCTTGGCCAGATCAACTTCCTGTTCGACCACAGTTTCGAGCCCTATGCGAGCGCTGACGACATCTGTAACTACTTCGGCACGTCCAAGAGCACAACGTCACAGAAGGCTAAGCTCATACGTGACCTGTTCAGAATGACCTATTTTGATGATACGTTCTCGACCGCCCACATGCGAGAGAACGATCCGTTCTCTGATCTGGTGATGAAGGACGGGATCATTATGTTTGCCGATACCGCGTCGCAGTCGTCGGAACCACGGGCCGTCCTGCATGAAGAAGAGCCTGTAAAGGCCCAAAGAGGACTGGAGTATGTGGACAAAGGCCATGCGGTAATGGGTGCGTATTATGACTTATATGATGCGGTATTCGCGAAACACAGTAGTCGCAGCACCAACATACTAAAACGACAGTTGAAACAGTTAATAGAGCGCGATCCCGATTACTTGGATCCCTATTTGCTCCTTTGTGACCTATTCCGCGATGAAGACAATCTGCTGGAGGCTGAGCGGACATTAAACGCGGCTTATGAACGCGCGCTGAATCTTATAACTGATACAAACGGCAACTGGCCTGATGTGTTAGAATGGGTTTGGCTTGAGAATCGGCATATTATAAGAACCATATTGCGCAAAGCGGTGGCTTTGTGGATAAGCGAAAAAACGGGCAGCGCGTTAGATCTATTGAGACAACTGCTGAAGACCAATCCAGGCGACAATGTGGGTGCACGCAATTACATATTAGCGATCAGAATGGGTATGCGTTTTGATGAGTTTGAGACGCGTTTCAACAAAGGTGGTTATTATGATTCTGATATGGTAAACTGGTTTGAAGCGAATTATAAGAAATTCCCTGACGAGTTTGAGTGGTGGGACAAAGAGACGGAGCAGTACACGTAAGGCCGTTCCCTATTCAGCAGCGCGTTTTGTTGTCGCTGCCGCGTCAGCTTTATGATGCAGCATCAGCGAAGAAGCAAATACACACGTAGTAAAACTTTTTTGCCATAGGTGTTCAACGGCAGGGCAAACGCGCACTACAGATCGGGCTATTTAACCTTTAACTTGCCCTATTTCAACTAGAAACCAATAGACCGCTGGCAGTGTACCATGTCGCAATTCACACCATCAGAACCCGGAACAAGCATCTGGCTGAAGGAGATCATATTAGAGAACTTCATGTCCTACGAGTACGCGCGCATCCCGCTCAAGCCCGGGCTCAATTTGATTTCCGGCCCTAATGGCGCGGGCAAATCCTCTATTCTGCTCGCTATCTCCGTCGCGCTGGGTCAGATCTATACCGAACGGGGCAAGCGATTGCGGGATTTGATACGCCGGGGGAATGATATCGCACGTATCACGCTCGCCTTTGATAATACCGAGACGAACGGTAAACGGCCGATCAGCTTCTCCGAGTCCGAGACCTTTACACTTTCGCGATACCTGCGGCACGACGGGCATTACTGGTGGGAGGCAGACTACCGGCAGATAAGCTATGAGGAGGTCACGCGGCTGTTCCGCAGCTTCGGGATCGATCCAAACAATATCCTGATCATCATGCACCAGGGCACAATGGAGCAGTTCAGCATGACCACGCCGCAGGAGAAATTGAAGTTGCTGGAGGCGGCTGTTGGCTTCGCGGGGTATAGAGAGAAGGTGCTCGAAGCGCGGCACCGGCTCGAATCGATCATCAGCGAGGACGAGTCTATCTCGGAATTACTGGGCCGTGCGGAGGAGAGCCTCGGGTACTGGAAGGCGATGCACGAGAAGTACCAGCAGCGTGCGCACTTGCAGGAGCAGCGGGACTGGCTGAAACGCGAACTGATCTGGGCTCGGATCATCAGGCATGAGCGCGCGCTACAGGCGCTCGAAACGCAGCTCGAGACGAAGCGGCACGCACTCGAGAGGAACGCAGCAGAGGCGGAAGATACGCGGCAGCAGATAGAGGGCTGGCGTGCGAAGCTCGATGCCTGGCAGCTCGAATCACGGGAAGCATTTTACGAGCTGCTGCACCTGGAGAAGGAGTGTGCTCGGGTTGAGGCCCTGACCGAGTATCAGCACGAGACCGAGGAGCGGCTGAAGACGCTCGGCGAATCAATAACAAAAGCTCAGAGCAGGCTCGGCACGCTCGAGCGCAGCCTGGAACCCACGATTAACGCGTACATCTCGTTTCGCGTCAAGCATGAGGTGTTGCAATTCAAACACGACCAGCTCGAGGCCGATATCAAGGTAATCATGGCTGAACGAGAGCAGGTGACCCAGAAACTGCTGGAAGTACAGCCGCAGCAGCGCAAAGCGGGCAAACGAATTGAGACCGAACGGAAACAGAGCGAGATTGAGAACGAGATCGGCCTGGTGGTCGCGAAGATCGAGGCGCTCGGCGAGATCCCGGAAGAGACGGAGGAGATTTACGCGAACTATTCGAAAGTCTTCGCGGAACTGCAGGAGAAGGCGAAGATCGTCGCGGCGAACAAACGCGCGGGTCTGAAGGAGCTCGATGAGCGTCGTAAGATCTGGAAGAAGACGATCACGGAGCTCCTGGACGCGAGCACCGATAATTTCCAGCGGATACTGGCGAGCATCGGTGCTACTGGTTTGGCGCGGCTCGTGAACGTCGAGGATGGCGACATCGAGCATGCGGGCCTGGAATTGTACGTGGGCTTTCGTGGCTCGCAGCCGGTGCTCTTCGATTATTATACGCAGAGCGGCGGCGAACGGTCAGCCTCGATCATGGCCTTCCTGCTCTCGATCCAGCAGATGCTGAAGTCGCCCTTCCGCGCGGTCGATGAGTTTGATCTACACATGGACCCGCGGAACCGTGAGGAGATCTACAAGATGATGCTCTCAGTAATGCGGGGCTCTGAGTGTCTGCTGATCACTCCGAGTCAGATTACCGTGACCGATCCGAGCGTCCATGTCATCGTGGTGCAGAAGGCCTACGGGAAGTCGAGTGTCCGCGAAGTGAAATAACGGGCAAAACTACCTGCACTGTATCGCCAAATCCAGGCGGTCAACCGGTAGGTAGGTAGGTAAGTAAGCAAGCAAGTGATTTGGGGGTGAGTGATTCGAGCCAGGCGCACGAATAACACATCACTACCGCGGTTATCGTACAACTGAGCCGTGCCATCCTGAGTGAGTGAGCGGTCTCTACTCAGTAAGCACCACCGATTCTGTTCCGGCGTCGAAGTACCCCTCGAACTGATGAGTGAGCAAGTACACCGCTTCCTTCAAGGTCAACGCGCGGTAGGGTATCTTCATATCCTCGGCGCTATCCCGCTGTGCGTGAGACGTCATTCCTTGTGCAGCACCACTGCTTCGAGTGGAGCCATACCATCCTATAGGGCGGAACAGGGCATATAAGGCTTGGGGGTGCATTTCCACTGGAGCTCTGCGTATCTCCGGCGAGCAGGACCGTGCTGGTTGGCGTGTGAATTGGTGTTGCTAGCGCGCCTGCAGGGCTTATCCAAGTGAAGTTTATGTTGAACGGTGAATGCCGTATAGTTCATGACCGTAACTGATCCGAGAGGGTATGTTCGTGCGGTTGGATGTAGTCGTTTTTCTGCCACTTTTCATCGCACTGCGCAGAGTGTACACTATTTTAACACTATATCTCCGTTTCGCAACAGCGGTCTCGGTGTGCTTTCCAGCACCTATCTCCCGCGTCGTGCCCTTCTCCTTAGTGTACTGATCGCCACGAGCGCGAGGACGCCCGCAAGGAGCCATAAGCTGTAACTGCTCATCGCGGGAACCTGCATGGGGTAGCGGACGGTGAGCTTCGCGGAATCGCTTGCACCCGGATATTCATTCCCCTCTTCGTCCTCATATTTCTCCACCGTGGCGTTATTGACCAGCACGGTTCTCAGTGGCGCATCAAGCGAGACATTGCAGGTGTACCGTACCCAGACCGTCTCACTCGCATTGATTCGTGGAATCAGATCAATCCATGTCAGCTTGGTGGTACCGTTAGCACCCGGCACAATGCTGTTCGGGTCCGGCCCGGAAGCGCCATTCATCACGGTGGTACCCGCAATGTAGCTCACATTCTGCGGCAACGTGTCGGAGAGTGTCACATTGAACGCGGGCGCAAATCCGGTATTCTTGATAAAGACGGTGTAATTCACGAGCCCGCCGGGTGGAACCCAGTTTGGCTCCACGATCTTCCGCACGCTATCACTCGTGTTCAGCCGCGGTAGCCGAATGACCGTGACATTGCCAGAGCTGGCCGAGTCGTTATGCACCGTTCCCTCATTGTCCTGCCACCGCACCGTCGCGTAATTGGGACCGATGATGGTGCCATTCTGGTTCTGAAGAATATCCGCGACGCGCGCGTTGAACGAGATATTGAGCACGTGCCCATCCTGGATCGTGCCGAAGACGAAGCTGAGATTGACCGGTTGCGTGCCATCGTTCGGTGCGGAAACGTTGAGGGTGTAGTTATGCGGAGGCGCGACGACAACGCTCGTAGTTCTGAAGATCAACCCTGCGGGGACAGTATCATTCACCGTAAGATTGATGATACGTGCGTGCGGCAGGATAATAGAGAGCTGGTACCAGACAGTGTCATTGATCCAGTGGGTTCGATCATACTCCGGCAGCTTGATGAGTTCCGCAGCGGTTATGGTGACATTTTGTGTGGCTGTGGTGTTGTAGTCGTTCAGCTCTGTCCCTTCACCGAACCGCTCCTCACTCTCGTTGCCTATCGATTCGTTCACGCTCGTCCATACCAGGGTGGCGTTATTCTTCAGGATATCGAGCGGGCTGACACTCTCGTTTACCCGGACGGTATAGGTAAGATTCACCGTCTGACCGAGCGGGAGGTATGCGTAGAACCAGCTGAGGTTACGATTATCAAGCTGCGTGAAATTGTCCTCCACGGGCGATGAGGAGTAGTTAATGAACTCAGTCCTGAGGGGAATGGTGTCATTGAGCCAGAGGTCGTAAGCGTCCGCAGAGCTGTTCGCCGCGTGCTCGATGATGATTGTGAAGGGGAGAAGATCGCCCGCTTGCACCGAACTCACGTTGCTCGTCTTCGTGATCTCCAACTTCGGCTCGACCACAGTTATAAGCACCTCTGTCTCTGCACGGTGATCCGCACCACCGGCATCCGTCCATGAGACATTGAGCGTATTCTTCAAGACCGTGCCGTTCTGGTTGCTCGGGTGGTTCGCGACGAACGCGGTGATGTTAAAGCTTAAATCGTTTCCGGCCGAGTTGTTGAACGCGGCATAGGAGAAGGTGAGGGTTACCGGCTGGGTGCCGTTGTTCGGTGTGGAGATGGTGGGGGAATCGGGCTCAGAAGCGGTATGACTGAGATAGATCAGCCCCTGCTGGAGCGTATCCACCACGGTCAGGTTCAGGAGATGTGCCCGCGGTAGATCAATGATGAGCGTATAGTTTAGATATTCTCCGATCGCTGCAGTCGCTTTATTGACCTCCTTTGAGATCGTTACCGTATCATTTACCCGTACCGGTGCCTCATCTGTCCGGTTATAATCGTCGAGATCCGTCCAGTTCCCGAACCGCTCGTTTGGGTTCGTGCCGTTCGTCGAGGTCCAGGTGAGCGTCGCATTATTCAGCAGCGTCTCGTTGATCACAACGGTATCTGTAACCAGCACGGTATAGTTGATCACGACCTCGGTGCCCAGGGGGATGTGGTTATAGAACCAGCCAATCGCGTTTCCGGCCTCGAAAGTCGCATTTGCAGGTGGGGCAGAGGTATTCGCCACGATTGCGAGTGCATCGGGCAGGGTATCGTTGATCCAGACGTCATAGGCGTCCCAGGCGCTCGCCGCGGTATGCTGCACCCTGATCGTGTAGTTAAAGGTCTGGCCAGCTTCGACGAGCGTCTCCGTCGCCGCCTTCAGCACCTCGAGATCCGGCTCTAAGATCTTGATCGTCCCTGATTGGTCTGATTGCGTGATCCACCTGTTATTCACGTCACGTAAAGTGACATAAACGAGATTTGCCACAAGTTCCGTTCCGTTCTGGTTCGCCGGGACGTCCGCGACGATTGCGGAGAAATTGATGGTGATATCTGTATCGTCCGAATTGTTCACGGTGCCGAGCGACCAGTTGACGTAGACCTCTGTTGTGCCGTTGTTCGGTGAGCTGACCGATTCGGAGAAGGAGTCGTTATTCGCCGTGAGGAAGAAGCTGGCAGGATCGTAGATCAAGCCCTGTGGCAGCGTATCGGTAACCGTGACGTTATGTGCCGTGGCTCGCGGCAGATCGATGACGATGGTGTAATTCACCGAGCTGCCGATGGTCGCATTCCGGTCATAATCGGGCGTCTTCGCAATGGTAACGGTATCATTCACCCGTACCGGTGCCTCATCGGTCCGGTTATAATCGTCGAGATCCGTCCAGTTCCCGAA
>DSCO01000040.1 GCA_011049045.1 Methanomicrobia archaeon
CGTCTCCATCCCACCAGAGGTCACCGCAACTTAAACGCGCCTACCACGCTTGCCACCCGGCCGCTTCGTGCCGTCGTGCGGGATTGGTGTCACGTCCTCGATCTTCCCGATCCGCAATCCAGCACGCGCAAACGCGCGAATCGCCGCCTGTGCACCCGGTGCGGTCGTCCGCGATTTCCGGCCCGAGGCCGCCTTCACCTTTACCCGCAACCCCCGTATCTCCCGCTCTCTCAGCTTGTCTGCCAGCTGCTGTGCCATGAGCATCGCGGTATACGGTGAGCTCTCATCGCGGTCTGCTTTCGCCACCATCCCCCCGGATGCGCGTGCAATCGTCTCTGCGCCCGTCATATCGGTAATCGTAATGATGGTATTATTGAATGACGAGAAGATGTGCGCGATCGCCCAACGATCCTCGACCATATTACCGCTTCGCCTCCTCAGCCACTCCTTCTGCCATCGGTCTTGGTTTTACCCCGATCGGTGGCGCGCCATAATAATCGATTCGCTTCTCCGCGTCCACATCCACAACGTACGACGGAACGGTCACCCGTCGACCGTCAACCGCGATATGCCCGTGGACGATAAGTTGGCGCGCCTGCTTGAGCGAGTTGGCCAGCCCTTTCTTGTAGACCCGGGTCTGCAGTCGCCGCTCCAGAAGATCCTCGACGGTTAATGCCAGGACGTCCTCGACACGGCCGGTTGAGTCCTCACGCTCGCGCAGTATCCCGCGTCGGCGCAAGGCCGTTACGATCGCGTCGCGCTTCCGTAAGGTATGTTCTGTGGGCTTCATACCCGCGATCTCAGCCAGAATCGCGCGGATCTCGCGTCGGTAACGCTTGACCACACTATCAGCCTTCCAGATCTCGCGCTTGCTCTTCAAGCCATAGGTCTCTACGATCTCGCGCTCCTCTTTCATCCGTGTCATCTCCCACGGCCGTCGCGGCTTCTCGTATCGCTTTTTTCTCTGCTTTGGTTGTCCCATCTTCTCCTCTCGCCCCCGGTTATTTGCCTCCCTTCGCTGCCAGCTGCTTCCTGCGTATAACACCAACGACCAGCCCTCGTCGGCCCGTGGATCGCGTGCGTTGTCCGCGCGCCTTCAGACCACGCTCGTGCCGTATACCACGATACGACCGGATCTTCCGGAGCAAATTAACGTCCTCACGTAACTGCAGCACCTGATCCGCGCCCATAATGTGTTTATCATCACCCGTGAGGATGTCCTTCCGCCGATTCAGCATCCACTGCGGTAAGCGCTTCTCAACACCGGTGATCGCGCTCTTGAGCTGCTCTATATCATCATCTGAAAGGTTACCCATCTTCTGATTTGGGTCGACACTGGTATGCGCGACGAGAACCCGTGCCACGCGCTGCCCGATTCCTTTTACGCCGCAGAGCGCATGGACAACTTTTCTATTACCATCCAGGTCAGTATCTAGGATCCGGACGATGTGCTTGAAATCCGCGTTCTCAGCTTCGCTCTCTTTAACCTTCTCCTTGCCTCTTTCCTTTGCTCTTCCCGTCGCCTTTGCTTTTGTTTGTTTTGCTTGTGCGCCCTTCACCACTTCTTCAGTCATCTTTATCCGTTCTCGCTTCTCCAAGCATACGTATGTATGCGCCGAGGAAGGGATTTGAACCCTTGAGTTCCTTTCGGAACACAGGCTATCTAGTCCGGAGAGCTCCAGGCCTGCGCCTTACCGCTCAGCCACCTCGGCTTTACTTCTCCAACCTTTAGGATATGTCCCGGGCTTCATAAGTACTTTCCGTGTTTCTACACATATACCTTTCTCGGCCTTGAGCATCTCCCGTGAGTTCAGCACCGCTTCGCCCAGACTCACAGCTTCCCCTTTTAAGGTATATACTATCACGGAGTCTCCTCTATTTATTCCTTCTTCGAGCCGCGCGATCCCCGGGGCACTCAGATCAGCACCGTGAGCGAGCGCATCCACCGCGCTATCCTTTACCATGATGCAGCGCAGGTGCCTGACGGCGTCTTCCAGCGGCATGATCAACTGCCGCAGCAGTCGCTCATCGCCCGCCTGGTAAAAGACGTACGCGTCCTTCAAGTCGTGGAGCGTTGTTAACCTCTCCTCGCTAAACGGGAACGACTTCGTTCGTCGCAGTTCGGCCATGTGCGCACCAACGCCGAGTGCGAGCCCGAGGTGATGGCAGAGCATGCGGATGTACGTGCCCGCTTCACAGCCGACCGTCACGAGCACCTCCTTACCTGCAATCTCCATAACTTCAAGGTAATGCACCGTTCGTTTCCGTATCCTGCGTCTGACCGCGGACTTTAATGGCGGACGCTGGTAGATCTCGCCCACGAATTCCGCGCTCACCGCCCGCAGCCTGCTCTCATCCACCGGACGGTGGACTCGCATCACGCAGACATATTCCTTATCGCCCACAAAGATCTCCGCGAGCTTGGTTGCCGTGCCGAGCAGAACCGGGAGCACGCCGGTTACCTTCGGGTCGAGCGTGCCGGTATGCGCCGCCTTGTTCAGCTCCAGCATCACTCTGATCCAGGCTACGACCTCATGCGATGTGGGGCCTGCGGGCTTATCAATCGTTACCACGCCGTGCTCGAGGTGCTCGCGTATGGGGCGCTGCTCCGGTGGTATGCCGTAGCGCGGATCGGTGATCGCAGGTGCTTTCTCCAGGCTGCAGCGTTCAAAAGGCTTCCGAAATTCGCTCATCCGGTCCTGCATCACTCAATTTATCTTATACAAGGTCGTCCGCCGCTTTGGTATGCGACCGGCCTCTCTGATCAATCGCTCGAACTCATCAGGACTCATATACTCGCCCGAGGGCGAGCCTGACAATCGCGAGATGTTCTCCTCCATTAACGTTCCACCCAGGTCGTTCGCGCCAAAAGCCAGCATCCGCTGTGCATCCCGCGGGCCAAGCTTCACCCAGGATACCTGGAGATTCCTGCAGTACGGATGCAGAATGACCCGGGCGAGCGCATGAACCACGGTGTCCTCGAAGAACGAGAGCGACCGCTTCACCATCCGCCCCAGCTCGTTGTTCTTAGCCATGAACTTCAGGGGCACGAACTCGGTAAATCCGCCCGTCTCCTTCTGAATCGAGCGAATCGTGAAGAGATGATCTATTCGATCCTCCAGGGTCTCGATGTGCCCGTACAGCATCGTCGCCGTTGACGGGATCCCCAGTCGGTGCGCGGTCGCTATGATCTCGCACCATTTCGCGGGACTCAGCTTCGTCGGGCAGATGATCGCACGCACGGAATCCGTGAGGATCTCCGCAGCCGTTCCGGGCATTGAGCCAAGTCCCGCGCGTTTGAACGCTCTGAGCACCTCCTCCTCACGCATCCCCGACTGCTGTGCCGCGTGGTAGACTTCCATGGGCGAATACGCATGCAAATGCACCTCAAACCGCGATTTCACGCCTTCGAGGATCGCACAGTAGTCCTCCACCGTGAGGTCGGGATGCAGACCACCTTGAATGCAGATCTCCGTAGCGCCCTGCTCTACCGCTTCCGCGACCTTGCCCAGGATCTCGTCCAGGCTCAGCACATAGCCCGACTCGTTCGCCTCACGGAATGCGCAGAATTTGCACGTGCCCACGCAGATATTCGTGAAATTGATGTTCCGGTTCACCAGATACGTGACCACATCGCCGTTCTGCTCTCTGCGTAGCGTATCAGCTATCCTGAACAGATAAGACGGGTGCGCAGCCAGAAAAAGCGCATCAGCTCGCTCAATCGTACCCGCTCGTATCTTCTCCCTCAGCTCGTCCCAAGACGCGTCCATAGCTGTGTTAAGGAAGATAATGCAATCAATCGCTCTCTTCGCTCACGATTCCGGTTATTATCTCCCGCGTGAAGTCAAAAAGAGTGACCGTATCGTTCCCATCGGTGAGCTTCAAGTGTCTGCTTGCATCCACTTCGCCGATGATCGAGGCCGTGATACCTGCTGCTTCGAAGATCCGTATGCATTCTCGGCCACGCTGCTCGTCTTTCACCGTGAGCACGAACCCGGTCCCCGGGTACAGCTTTAACCAGTGGGCAAGCGGTATCGTGTTCGAGTCCACCCGAGGAATCTTGGTCAGATCCACCAGTGCCCCTACCCGGGAGCACTCCAGTAACATCCCCAGCGTGCCGATCGTGCCGGGATTACTGATGTCCTTGCCTGCAGTTGCTAACTGCTGCTGCCCGATGGTCACCATCGTCTCCAGTTGCTGCTTTATCACTGCGGGTGATTTCTTTGTGGTCGTGTCCCAGGCGAGATTATAGCTCGGATAAAGCTGCCCATCCAAATCGATCGCAGCCACGATCTTGTCACCGGGCCGCGCGCTACTGGAATAAATAACGCTATCCCGATTCACCATGCCCACAATGCCCACATCAATCGCGTCGTAGATCGTGTCCGGGTGCATGTGCCCGCCGACCATGGGAACACCAAATTTCTGCACGCCGTCCTGCATGCCCCGTCCCAGCTCGAGGCAGATATCCCGCCGCTGCGTTGAGGTCAAATTCACCATCGCCAGGGGGACGCCCCCCATCGCCGCGATATCCATGACATTCACGAGCACCGAGCAATACCCCGCCCACCAGGGGTCCGCACTCAATAATTTACCCCAAATGCCATCGACGGCAAGTAAAATATACATGTCATTGTTGACTGCGAGCACGGCGGCATCTTCGCCAAAGGCCGTTATCGTTCGGCTCCCCACCTTGTCCGAGTTCCCCAGCCGTTGCACCAGATTGCTGATCGCCCGTTTGCGCGTGATCCCCTCGAAGTTCCGTAACTCTTCAGCCAGCGATTTCAGATCGATCTCCTCTTTCGCACCCGCCATTTTTTACCCCCGCAACTCCTCTACTATCTCTCTTATCTCTCCTATATCGTTCACTCTGAAATCCGCCACGTCAAACACTTCTTGTGGTCTGCTCGCAGCTTCCTGTAAGGACAATACCGCAATATCTGCCTCTCGCATCGCGAGATAATCGTTACGGTCATCCCCGACCATCATCACCCGGTACTTCTCCTTCAAGCTCCGTACTAGATCTCGCTTGTCTTCCGGCTTCATGGTGCCATACATGTGCTCAGGTGGGATATCAGGCAAATAGATCGCCATCTCTTCCCGTTCGATCCTATCTCCCGATGCTATATATGTCTGAATGCCTAACACCCGTAATTCCTTAAATAGCTTCAGCGTTCCTGGAAACAGATTGATCCCGCCGGCAATGACATAGCGTATCCGTGCCGGGGCCATCTCCAGGATCAAACCTACACCAAGGACCGGCAGGATGTCGCAGCGCCGCAACTTCCTCACCACCTCATGCACATCACGCAGCGTGACCGCCCTGTCCTGCAATATGATCTCCCGCACGTCCTCATCGCTCACTCCTTCGCGCTTATAAATAACCTTCGTTTCGATTTCGCGCGCCCTCACCACCTCAGCAAAGCGGTTCGTGGGGTCCTCCTGCTCCAGTGTCTCCTCATACCGCGTCTTCAGGATGACCATCGCGCCCGTTGTCAGCCGATCCGTGCAGGTGATGCCGGAGACACGACTCCGCTTTGTCAGCCCACGCTGCATGTCCTTGATGATCCGGAAGGGCGCGTAGATAACGCCTGCGCCGTCAAAGACGACCGCTAAGTCCAACATTCACCTCCACGCTCCACCCCTCCTTTGCAGGCATCCCGTCTTGACCACGCCGCATGCGATAGGATACAAATGCTCTGGCACCATATAATTACCACTGGTGTGAGCCGCGACGTGATCACGAGGTGGTCGGATGCGGCGGGTGCGATGATGCAGGACCTGGTAACGGAGAAGTGGGAGGACTTTTTGAAGCGGTATTACTGGCATGAGACCATTGATCTCTCCAATTCCTACCCTGAGCGGCGCAGCTTGCTCGTGAAGTTCGCGGACCTGGACATCTACGATCCAGCCATGGCAGAAATGCTCCTCGAGGATCCTGATGTCATCATCGAATCGGCGACCCGTGCGTTGCGAGAGATCGATATTCCGACCGGTGTAACGCTGGACGAAGCGAATTTGCGGATCATCAACCTGCCGATGAAAGTCGCGATCAGGGACATCCGCAGTAATGATATCGGTAAACTGGTGAGTATCGAAGGGCTGGTGAGCAAGGCGACAGAGGTGAGGCCGCGGATTGTGGAAGCTGCTTTTGAGTGCCCCTTCTGCCACCACATCTTCTCTTTGATGCAGGCCGGGACACAGTTCAAGGAGCCCTACGAGTGCCCGCAAGAGGACGGCGGGTGCGGTCGTAAGGGGCAGCGATTCAGCCTGCGGGCTGACAAGTCGCGATTTGTCAATGCGCAGAAGGTTCGGCTGCAGGAGTCACCGGAAGAGCTGCGGGGCGGTGAATTACCGCAAGCCCTGGACGTCGATCTGGAGGATGACATCGCAGGCGAGGTCGCCCCCGGTGACCGTGTCATTGTCACGGGCATTCTGCGATCCTATCAGCGGGTAACACAGTTCGGTAAGAAGCTCTTCTTCGATATTTACCTGCAAGGCACTGCGTTAGAGCTGAAAGAGGAGGAATTTGAGGAGATTGTGATCACCGATGAGGATGAGCAGCGCATCATGGAGCTGAAAGAGCAGCCGGATGTCTATGAGCGGCTCATCCGCAGCATCGCACCCTCGATCTACAGCTACGAGGAGATAAAAGAGGCGATGGTGCTGCAGTTGTTCTCCGGTATCGCCAAGCAACTTCCGGATGAGACACGGGTGAGAGGCGACATCCATGTGCTGCTCGTCGGCGATCCGGGCGTAGCGAAGAGCCAGTTGCTTACGTATCTCGTGAATTTAGCGCCGCGCGGGCTCTACACCGGCGGCAAGAGCAGCTCCTCGGCGGGGCTCACCGCTGCGGCCGTGCGCGACGAATTTGGCGAGGGGCGGTGGACGCTCGAGGCCGGAGCGCTCGTGCTCGCGGACAAGGGGATTGCGGCGGTTGATGAGATCGACAAGATGAAGAAGGAGGATCGGGACGCGCTCCACGAAGCGATGGAGCAGCAAACGGTCTCGATCGCGAAAGCGGGCATCATGGCACGATTGAACTCACGATGCGCGCTCCTGGCCGCGGCAAATCCCGTCGGCGGGCGGTTCAATACCTACGAGCCGATCTCCAAACAGATCAACATGCCGCCGACGCTCCTCTCTCGCTTCGACCTCATTTATACCATGATCGATCGGCCGAACGAGGAGCGGGATACCAGAACTGCAGAACACATCATTGAGACGCACTACGCGGGCGAGTTGCTCGCGCGCTACGAGCATCGCGGGAAATTCGAAGAGGAGAGCAGGGAGCGGTTTCGGGAGCAGGTAGAGGCAATGAAGCCATCGATCCCCGAAGACCTCTTGCGGAAATACGTCGCCTGGAGCAAGCGCAACATCTTTCCGGTGATGAGTGAAACGGCGAAGCAGAAGTTCATGGAATTCTATATCGGGCTTCGACGGCAGGGCTACGAGGACGCGGAAGCGCCCGTGCCGATCACGGCGCGGCAGTTAGAAGCGTTGATACGGCTGGGTGAGGCGCGTGCACGCGCTCGGCTCGGCGATACGGTCACCAGCGAGGATGCCGAGCAGGTCATTAAGGTGGTCACCACCTGCCTGAGGCAGGTCTTTGTGGATCCAGAGACGGGCAAACTCGATGTCGATTGGGTCGCGGCGGGCACTACGAAGACCCGGCGGGATCGTGCGCGCTCGATCAAGGAGCTGATCAAGGAATTGGAGAAGGACTATGGTGAGGATGTGCCGCTTGACGAGCTCCTCAACCTCGCAGAGGAGGAGGGTATGGAGCGCGATAAGGTTGAAGAGATCATTGAAGCGATGAAGCGTGACGGTATCCTCTATTCACCGGAGAGCGGCGTGATCAAGTTCGTGCGCTGACCGCGCTGGCTGCGTGACGAATCAACGGAGCGCGCATGCTGTGAATTTGAAGAGTTATAAACCAGCAGGTTGGTTATAAGATACTGAACCGATGGTTTGTAGGGAAAGGAGAAGATTAGATCATGAAACTGGGCGTTTTCCTCTGCACCTGTAATAAAACCATGGATCTCGATCTGAAGAGCATCAAGAAGAGTCTCAAAAACGAGGTTGAGGTCGTTGAAACGCTCGATCAGCTCTGCCAGCGCGATCTGGATTATATCATTGATGACCTGCGCCGATTCGAGCTCGACGGTGTGATCATCGCGGCATGCACCGAGAAGAACCGCGTCTTTGATCGGGTAACGGATAGTTTTGACGTTACGACGTATTTCCTGAACCTCCGCGAGCACTGCGGCTGGGTACACGGTAAGAAGGAAGCAACAGAGAAGGCGAAGAGCATGATCTCAGCGCTCATTCGCGCGATCGAGCTGGCGGGCTCGCTCCCGCGGCCTGAGAAGATCGATCTGGACACGGGCCGCGAGGTTCTGGTCGTCGGCAAGAACGCAGACGGCGCATTTGAGCTCGCGAAACGGCTCTCGAACATGGCGCACGTCCATCTGCTGACGGATACCGTGCCTGAATGGCGCGAAGACGTGGAGCTGCATCTCGGCACGCTTAAGGGCATCCAGGGCGATATCGGCGATTTCGAGGTCGAGATCGACCGCAGAATAGACCCCGAGAAGTGTATATCCTGCGGGCTCTGCGTACCAGTATGCCCGAAGGATGCGATACACTACGACGCGGTCTACTGGATCGACGAGCGCTGCGATGACTGTGGCACGTGTGTGGACCGGTGCCCGACCCGTGCTATTACGCTCCACGATACTGAGCTGCTGCACGTCGGCCACATTCTCCTGCTCGATGAGCACGGGCAAGCTCCGAGCTACTTCGGCATTTATGCCGCGGATACGTACCCGGATGCGTGCTTGCAGGCCTGTGAGCTCGTTACGAATCTGGACGGGGTGACGAAGCCGCGGTATCTGTCGGTGGATCTGAAGCGTTGTGCCAGTGGTAGGAGCGAATTAGTGGGCTGTGAGCTCTGTGTACGCTGCCCGTACGACGCGATCGAGCGTGAGGGAATCGAAGTGGTCTTCGATGCGGCCCGCTGTCAGGGCTGCGGGCTCTGCGCTTCTCTGTGCCCCCTATCCGTTCCCCAGGTACGTGACGCTCCCAATCGCCTCCTGTACGCACAGATAGAAGGCTTACTGTCCGGCGATGTGCATCCAAAGGTGCTCCTCTTCGCCGGTGATGAGCACTTCGAATTGCTGAATGAGATCGGCAGGCGAAAACTCCGGTATCCACCCCTGTTACCGCTCTTCGTGCCCTGCACCGATGTGATTTCCGAGACGCATCTCATCAGTGCATTCGTGCAGGGTGCCGACGGCGTCATCCTCTGGGCCTGCGAGGCGAGCCAGCGTGAAGAGCTTGAATCCGTGGTCGCCTTTGCTCAGAAAGCATTGGACGCCTTCGGGCTTGGGAAGCGTGTGCTCCTGCTCGATGGCACGCTCCGCGCACCGGAGGAATTTACCAAGACGGTTTCTGCGTTCGTTGAGCAGCTCAAGCCGTCACCGATCCGGAAGCGCGTATCGGTCGACCTTTCACGGCCGAAGCGTGACGTTCTGCTCGAGCTCCTGCGCGCGCTCTCGGTGCAGACCGGGGTGCAGCCGCACCTGGTCGAGAAAGATACGCCCTACCCGTTTGCCGAGGTTGCCATCGACGCTGCAACATGCACGCTCTGCAACGCGTGCGTGACCATGTGCCCCCTCACTGCGCTGAGCAAGACGGATAACAAGCTCGAGTTTGATTACGGGCACTGTATCGCTTGCGGCATCTGCGAGCAGGCCTGCCCGGAAGAGGCGATCACGTTACACCGGGTGCTTGATTTCTCACAGTTGATGGAGCAGACACCGCAGCAATTGATCGAGCTCGAGTTCGTGCCATGTGCTGGCTGCGGCGAGCTCTTTATGCCAAAAACGGCATTTGAACGCATCAGAACCGCCCTGGAGCAGGCGGGACCTGAGGGTGAGTTCAATCTCGAGGAGCGGTTGAAGTTGCTTCCCTATTGCACGAAATGCAGGCGGGTAAAAGCAGTTGAACTCGCCGTGGAGAAAACGGAGGCTGAACAATGAATGAACTGAACGAGATATTAGAGATGAGGCGTGACTTTTACGCCTTCCTGACGCGGCTCTACATAGAGGCGCCACCACGTGAACTCGTCGAGGATCTTGTGACCGGGCGGTTGCAGTTCCAGCAACTGGCTGCGCTCGATGTCAATGATGACCTATCCGCGGGATCACGGTTATTAACCGAGTTCGCGGAGAAGAGCAAGGGTAGAACGGTCGAGGAACTCCATGAAGAGCTCGTCAAGGAATATACGCTCCTGTTCATCGGTCCGCACCGGCTTCCCGTGCAGCCCTTTGAGGCCTGGTGGGTGAGCGGTAAGCTGCTGGGCGAGCCGCTGGTAAAGGTAAAGCGGGCATATCAGAAAGCGGGCATCGCGAAATCGAACGAGTTCTCGGAGCCTGAGGATCATATCGGCTTCGAGCTCAAGTTCATGCACTATCTCGGCGAGCAGGCCGCGGCGGCGGAGGTCGGGCCTCGCCTGAAGGAATGGCTGAACCTGCAGCGCGAGTTTTTGGATGAGCACCTCGCGAAATGGGCGCCGCGTTACTGCGATGCGCTCTACGAGTATCAGCTCTCGAACTTCTACAAAGGAGTCGCGAAGCTCACGAAAGGCTTCATCATGCTCGATACGGTGGTGCTCACCGAGCTGGTGGACAGCATCAGCTGACCGCCGCTGGGAGATCGCTTCATCCACCGGTACGCAACCCGTACATCTCAGACAGAGTGCTGACGTGCGTGCGGTAGCCTTATCGCTGCTCTTTCCGCATGCCCCGCCACCAGCTCACCAGCCCGAGCACGGCCAGGCTCGCGAACGCCGTGACCGCTTCGAAGCCCGGCATCTGCCCCCCCTCCGGGGGTGCGGCTGAGGGCATCAGCTCGCCTTTCTCCTCGTAAGCCAGAGCCACAGCGGTCTTGAGGTCGTCTAAGTGCACGAGCTCGACCTTCCGGAAGCTGATGTACCCCCTGGGGGTGATCACCACGACCGTCGGGGTGGCCAGGACATATCCCTGGTACTGGGTGGCGATTCTGGCGGTATCGCGCGCAAAGAGCCAGTCTGCGTTATACTGCTCCTTGAAACTCCGCAGATTCTCGTCCGTTTCACCGGTGTCGATGGATACCGTGATGATCTGGATGTCCGGGTACGCTGCTTTCAGCGCTTTCAGCTCCGCCATCTCCTCCTGACAGAGATGGCAGGTGGTGAGGATCAAGCTCAGGACCACGACCTTGCCGCGGAAATCGCTGAGGCTGAAGGTCGTGCCCTCGACGCTCGTGAGTGTAAATGCCGGTGCCACGATCGCGCCCGCCGGTACTCCCGAGATCGCCGGTGAGCTGAGCGAGGTGGGATATTTCTCCTTCCATGCATTTATACCGCCGGTGATGATGTACACGTCCTCAAAACCGTTCTGAACAAGGGTATCGGCAGCGAGCGTGCTGGTACGCCCCGCCTGGCAGTACACTAAGATCTCCTTCGAGGGATCTAATTCACCAAGGCGGCTTTCTAACTCACTAACCGGGATGTTGACCGCGCCCGGTATATGCTCGGAATTGTAGGTCGAAGCAACGCGGCAATCAAGCAGCGTAATCTCGTTGGGCCGCTCCTGCAGCCGTTTATACGCCTCGTCCACCGAGATTTCCCCGCGCTCTGCGGATGCCAACCCGGCAGCAAGTACTGAGAGCATGAGCAGCGAAACCAACACGGTTCCTGAAACGAGTTTCATAGTGTTGTGCATTCTTCTCCTAACACCTCCACACCGTCATTGGTGCTCATTATATAAAAACGTTACTAACCCATCCAGTTCTCCAGGCACTTCTCGCGACCTTGTTTACCTGGTTCAAGACGGCGCTGGGGGTCGTGGCGGTCTTCATGACCAAAGAGGTAAAGAGGAAACGTGCTGGACGGCATGCTGAGGTTCGCGGGTGGGGTAATGATCGCATCCAGTTTCTGGTCGCTCATTCATTGCCCCCGTGATCGCGATCTCGAGCGGGCAGAATATGCCTCATCGGCATCATCCCAAAAAGAGTGATGAAACCCAGTTTCGGGCTTGATCATGCTCGATACGGTGGTGCTCACCGCGCTGGTGGACAGCGTCGGCTGACCGCCGCTCGGAGATCGCTTCATCCACTGGTACGGTAACCCGTAGATATCAGACAGAGTGCTGACGTGCGTGCGGTAGCCTTATCGCTGCTCTTTCCGCATGCCCCGCCACCAGATCACCAGCCCGAGCACGGCCAGGCTCGCGAACGCGGTGTCCGCTTCGAAGCCCGGCATCTGCCCGCCATCCGAGGGTGCGGCTGAGGGCATCAGCTCGCCCTTCTCCTCGTAAGCCAGACCCACAGCGGTCTTGAGGTCGTCTAAGTGCACGAGTTCGACCTTCCGGAAGCTGATATACCCCCTGGGGGTGATCACCACGACCGTCGGGGTGGCCAGGACATACCCCTGGTACTGGGTGGCGATTCGGGCGGTATCGCGCGCAAAGAGCCAGTCTGCGTTATACCGCTCCTTGAAACGCCGCAGATTATCGTCCGTTTCACCGGTGTCGATGGATACCGTGATGATCTGGATGTCCGGGTACGCTGCTTTCAGCGCTTTCAGCTCCGACATCTCCTCCTGACAGAGATGGCAGGTGGTGAGGATCAAGCTCAGGACCACGACCTTGCCGCGGAAATCGCTGAGGCTGAAGGACGTGCCCTCGACGCTCGTGAGCGTAAATGCCGGTGCCACGATCGCGCCCGCCGGTACTCCCGAAGTTGCCGGTGAGCTGAGCGAGGTGGGATATTTCTGTTTCCAGGCGTTCATGCCGCCCGCCATCGTATACACGCGCTCGAAGCCATGATGGACGAGGAGATCGCCAGCTAGCCTGCTTGAACTACCCGCCTGGCAGTACGCGATGATGATCTTCGATTTGTCCAGCTTTTCGATCGCCTCCTCGAACGAGGCGGTATTCACGCCCAGGGGGATGTTGATCGCGCCCGGGATATGCTCCGAAGCGTACATCTGCTCGGTTCGAGTATCCACGAGAATGATCTCATCCGGCTTTTGCTGCAACATACTGTGCACCTCATCGACCGTGACCGCCAAACAGGAATTCACTCACTTCCGCGCTCGTGTTTTGCTGCAACATACTGTGCACCTCATCGACCGTGACCTCGATACGCGCTCCGAGCGCGAGCATGGGGAAGAGCAGGGAGAGGAACAGAAGCGCTATGACCACCAATCTTAAACATACGCTACTGCTTTTCATGATGGTTTACCTCGCGATAGAATCTATCACGGCACCTTATAAATGATAGAGGTCGCAGTGGGGCTTCATCCCGAACTAACAGTACTTACAGGCTTGCCGCGAGGAAAACCCCCAATACTCTCCCGTTCGGCCCTGTATGCTCTCAGCCGTGACAATACCTGCTTTATGGGCGGCAAAGGTGCTGGTTGGTATGCACTCCAACAGCGAGTCGCCATTCTGGATGACGCCCCCCAGTGGATCTGAGCGGTACGTTCTCCCGTAAGATCGGTGTTAGAAGAACTCCCGGAGGAAGTACAGGCCGACGAGAATGAGGACGAGTCCACAGGCACGGTTGATGTACGGCATCAGCGCCTTCAGGCGATCCAGCATAGTCCGCTTCGCGGTGCCTGCGAGGAGACTGACGGCGATCATCATACAGCCCATGCCCAGCGAGAAGACGAGGAAAACCAGGATCGCCTGCACCGCGCCGCCCGCGGCCAGGCCGGCGAAGATGAGTGCAATGAAGACCGGTGCCTGACAGCCCATGACTGCGAGTCCGTAGCCCGCACCGTACATCACGAGGCCTGAGTCGCTCGATCGCCCGCCCAGCTTCGTGGCATATGCGGAGAGCAGTCCCTCGAATTGGGCGAAGACGGCCATACCCGACGGCCCGAGGAGCATCAGGAGCCCGAGTACGATGATCGCCACACCTACAACGGGCGTGAGATACGACAGGTATGATTTCACCACTGCCCCACCCAGCGCAACCGCGATCCCGATGAGCGCGAAGATCCCGTTAATGCCACTGGCTGCCGCGCTGCCCGCTTTCAACGAGCTGCGCAGGGTAGTGCCACCCTCAGCTCTCCCCAGGTAGTAGCTGATGTAGCCGGGGAGAAGCGGAAAGGCGCAGGGCGCGAAGAAGCTGAGGAGCCCGGTGAGAAATGCCAGGGCATAGAGGCCGAAGGGTGTGGTACTGGTTTCTGCCGGCACCGCCGGCTCTTCTGGCTCTCCTGGTACGCCTGCGGAGGCCCGGTCGACCTCAGCGATCAGCTCTGCGATGGGCACCAGGCCCGCCTTCCTGAAGCTGATGTACCCCTGCGGCTCGATCACCACGATAGCAGGGATGTAGAACTCACGATACTTCTCCCAGACACGATCGGTATCGCGTGTAAAGCGCCAGTCTGCAGCATAGTGCTCCTTGAACGCTCGCAGCTCCGTGTCATCCTCGGTGGGATCGACGGAGATGGTGATGATGACCACCTCGGGCCGCGCCTGCCTGAGCTGGACGAGCTCCGGCATCTCATCCTTACAGACCGGACACCAGGTCGCCATGAGATCCAGCACCACGACCGAGCCGCGGAAGTCGCTGAGGTTGAAGCTCGTGCCCTCGAGGCTCGTCAGCGAGAACGGTGGCGCTTCTGGGCGAGCTGCACCGGCGACCGGGGAGCAGGCCGTGATCGCGAGCGCGCTAAGCATGAGCACGAAAAGAACGAGCGCGGCTCGGTGCGACGATTCCCGCTCCGGTACGGCACCCCTGCAAAAACGATCCTGCATGTTCCCTTATCACGCCTCTAAGAGACCTTCGGTGAATGTACGTACATACAGATACTACCAATGCTTTTCTGACTATTCTGCCAGTGTTCCAGTAATGAACGGCCGCTTGCGGGTGCGTGTGATAGGATACATGAGTTCTTCTGGATCGGTGTGGTGTTCACACAGGCCCCAGCATCTGGCGCACCTGCTCTAGCTGCTCCTTCAGGTCCCTGACCTCATCTTCTGCTCTGTGCGCCAGCTCGTGCTCAAGTGCCTCGATGAACCGGAGCACCTTGCCCTGATCTTCTGCAACGGCCGTGCTCAGCTCCTCCCGCGATTTCTCCGGGTCCTTGACCATCGCGTTGAGGGTCTGATCAATGGGGAAGAAATACCGCTTGAAGATCTGCAGGTGGCACGCCTGTATCCCCCCCGCTATCTGCTCAAGAGATTCAGACCGGTCGGGCACGGCGGCGGCGCATATGCGCAGTTGCCGCAACATCTCAAGGAATGAAAACTCGCGATCCAGGAGTGCTTTGAGTTCCTTCCGCTCTTCTGACTTGGTCATGTTAGTGGCTATAAGCTCGCCTCTCTATGAATGAGGATGCAGTACGGCAATATAAACTTTCCATGGTCGCTCTGCGCAGTTCTGGCAGGGTGGTACAGGCATGCGTAACGTAACGCGCTGTTCACATGAACGTACCATGAACCATCGTCTTTCTAAAGATAGAGCACATTAGATGTTACGTGCTATTCCGCTATTGAGCGGGAATTGTAACAGGAACAAGGAGGTGAAGAACCATGCGAAGTGTAAGAAGATGGAGCGTTCACGCCGCCGGTCTGCTCATCCTCATGGGGGCGCTTCTCACGCTCGCGCTTGTCACTGCTTCGGACACGGTCGTCGCCGAAGACGCGGCAGACCAGGAGTTCAGTGCGTGGTATACCACCACCATGGAGAAGGTGGAGGTTGCGACCAACCAGATGGCTACCGCGATCGAGAACTTCGACTGCATGACGGTCGAGGTCTGGGCGAGCACCGGCTACAACGACGCGACCAGAGCACTGGGCGAGCTCGACGGCTACTCGGTCTCTGCAGAGCTGCAGCCCGTTCAGCAGCACCTGAAGCTGGCTCTGGAGCAGTACAAATCCGCGTGCTACTATACCGAACTCGGAGCGATGCAGTACGATGCCGATTATTTAGAGCAAGCTGCGGGTCACGTGAAGAGCGCGATCACCCATTTTGAGGCGGTTGATGCGTCAGGGCTCCTGCCACCAGCACCGTTATCTGCCCTGAATCGTCTGCAGGGTAATCTGGAGTACGCCACGCAGGTGCTGCGCGGTGCGCAGCAGCCCGGTGCGAGCGCAACGCCAACTCCCGGGGCACCCGGCTACGGCGTGCTCGCCGTGCTGAGCGGCCTGCTGCTGGTCACGGTATATCTCGTGCACCGACGAGTTAGCCACTAACTTCACGATTGCTCGCTCGCTTGTTCGACCCCTCGTTTCTTTTCTTTTAGGGGGCCATGCGGAGTGTCACCCACCGTGAGGTCTTTGCGGTTGGTTACACCTCTTCACTTCACGCTCGTGCGGTATGATGCGACCGTTGCCGTCCGTGCATGGCAGAAAGGACTCAGAGTTGCGTACTTTCCTATGTTTGGCGGGGTCGTCAAAACCGAAAAGCTTTTATAGTACGCTGAGGAATCGAAAAGTAGTTAAAGGAGGTAAATAAAGAGGAGAAAGAGGTGAAATAATGGCGACTAGAATGAGTTCTATAGGAAAAAGTAACGGTATCAGACTGTCAAGGCGGACGTTCACTAAACTGAGCGCCCTAGGGACTGCAGCAGCTCTCAGCGGCATCAGCAGCGCCAGTGTATCTGCAAAGCTTGGTGACCTAATAATGCCAGACCCTGCGAGTGCCTCCCCCGAAGAAGCCGGTGTTAGGCTCATCAAATCCAACTGTACACACTGTGCGGTGGGCTGCGGGTTCCACGGCCGGTGTGAGAACGGTGTCTGCACCGGTATCGAGCCCTGGTTGGAGAATCCGATCAACACCGGTTCGATGTGCTCCAAAGGCACTTCAATTGCCGAGATCCTGAACTCGGAATTGCGGCTGAAGCATCCAATGAAGAAGACCGGGGGCCAGTGGGTGCAGATCACATGGGCAGCGGCGCTGGACGAGATCGCGAACAAGATGAAGGAGATCCAGGCACGGGACGGACCCGACTCGATCATGTACATCGGCTCGGCCAAGATGAGCAACGAATCCTGCTACCTGTTCCGGAAATTCGCGGCTTTCAACGGCACGAACAACGTCGATCATCAGGCACGTATCTGCCATTCCACGACGGTCGCGGGGTTAGCGAACACGTGGAGCTACGGTGCAATGACCAACCCGTGGAACGATATGCGCCACTCGGGGCTGATCATGTTCTTCGGTGAGAATGCCGCGGAGTCACATCCGGTGGCGATGCTGCACATCCTGGAGGCGAAGCGGCGCGGCGCGAAGTTCATCGTCTGTGACCCGCGCTTTACTAAGTCGGCGGCAGTAGCAGATCAGTGGGTGCGGTTCAGATCGGGCACGGACATTGCGGTACTATGGGGCATTGCGAATGTGATCGTGAACAATAACTGGCACAACCCGGACTTCATCGAGAAGCGCACGTACGGATTTGACCAGTGGTGGGACGTGGTCAAGAACTACACACCGGAAGTGGTGGAGGACATTAGCTGGGTACCCGCAGCTACCATCCGGCAGCTCGCGTATGACTGGGCACATCCACCGCGCGGTCCAGGCACTGCGGCCTGTATCTGCTGGGCGATGGGCGCGACACAGCACACCGTGGGCACACAGAACATCCGGGCAATGGCGTGCCTCGAGTTGCTCTGTGGCCATGTGGGCAAACCCGGCGGCGGCACCAATGCCTTCCGCGGGCACGATAACGTGCAGGGCTCGACCGATATGTGCATCCTTTCGCACTGGCTGCCGTCGTATTACGGGCTTACGGAGAAGGCATGGAGGCACTGGGTTACCGTCTGGAACATGCATGCGCCGATCACGTATGAGGAGATGAAAGCGAAGTTCGCGGACCATCCTGCTGGCAGCGGGAACTCACTGATGCATGTGAGCGGCATTACCGTCTCGCGCTGGTATGAAGGGGTGCTCAACCGCGAATTCCCGATCGCACAGCCGAACCCGATCAAGATGGTCTTCGTCTGGGGACATTCGCTCAACTCGATCACCGAGATGAAGCGGATGAAGGAGGCGATGGAGAAGGTCGAGCTGCTCGTGGGTGTGGATCCACATGCGACGATCGCAGCATCACTCGCGGACCGACCTGACGGGGTCATCATCTTACCGGCGTCAACGCAATTTGAGCAGGACGGAAGCTGCAACAATAGTTCACGAGAGACGCAGTGGCGGAACAAGATCGTCGAGCCGCTCTACGAGAGCAGGCCGGACGGATGGATCATACGCGAGCTTGCAAACCGGCTCGGGTTTGGCGCGCACTTCACCTATGAGGATGCGTCTCGAGCCGCAAGCGATTGGCAACGCATGGTCAGTCCTGAGCAGGTACTCAATGAAATTAGCCGTGGTGCGAACGTCATCATGATGCGGAGAACCGCCGAGCGGCTCAAGGCACAGCAGCTCCAGTGCGTGACAGAATGCAGCGTCTTCTCACCTGAGGATCTGCAGGCGAAGAGCGGCCCCTTGACGGGCGAATACTGGGGATTACCCTGGCCCTGCTGGAACCACCAGCACCCCGGAACGCCGATTCTGTACCGGAACGATATCCCGATCTGGGAAGGCGGTAACGAATTTAGGCCCCGGTTCAGAGCGGCAGGTTCGACCGCAGGGAATCCGATCTCAGACGATGGCGTGAGCCAGTTAGGTGCGTCATACATCGGGCCGGGCTATGACCAGAAGAATTCTGATGGGACCGATGGTGATGGATGGATCTATGAGATAGATGCTGATGAAGCGTTCAAGAACTTGCTAAACCAGAACATCTGCCCGTCGGGAGCAGGGAGAGCACGATTCAGAGCCTGGGATCTGCCTGATCCGGTGCCGGTGCACCGTGAGCCGCTCGAGAGCCCGCGGCCTGATCTGATCGACAAGTATCCGACCTACGATGATGTGGCAAACCACTACCGTCTCCCCATTTTGTACAAGACAATCCAGCAGCAGCGGAGGAACCTCGTGAATGAGGGCTATCCCTTCATCCTCACTACGGGACGGCAGGTGGAGCACATGGGTGGCGGCGCGGAGACGCGGTCATGCCACTACCTGGTTGAGCTCCAGCCGGAGTGTTACGCAGAGATTCATCCCACCGTCGCGCTGGAGCTGGGCATCCACCACTGGGATTTCGTCTGGGTGGAGACGCTCAGAGGCCGGTGCAAGGTGCGCGCGTACGTGACGGAGCGCGTGAACGAGGGTGTGATACGGGGCGGCAAGCGGGTCGAAGCAACGATCTTCATCCCCTACCACTGGGCGGGCTGGTTTGAAGGGCAGTCTTATGCGAACCGCTGGCCCGCGGGAACGGAAGAACTCGCCTACGGCGATTCGGTGAACATCATCTGTGTCGATGGCTATGATCGGTCAACAGTCATGCAGGAGACGAAAGCGTGCTTGTGCAAGGTGTATAAGGCATAGGAGGAGTGAAAAATGGCAACCTACTATAAGTTCCTGAACGTAATCGAGAAGTGCATCAACTGCGGCGCCTGTTTCGCCATCTGCAAAGATCAGAACAAAGTGCCCCATGGGACCGCGCGCGTCCAGATCGTGACCATCAATGAGGGGAGGCCTGGCGAGAAGAACGTTCCTGTTTCCTGCATGCACTGCACGAACCCACCCTGTGTGGCTGCGTGTCCGGTGAAGGCGATCGAGCAGCGCACCGTGAAGGATTGGGTTGGCAAAGACGCCGTCGTCGTTACGGTTAACAAGGACCGGTGCATCGGCTGTGGCTACTGCGGCTGGGCATGCCCGTTCGGCGCGCCTCAGTATCCGCACGGCCTCGAGGGCGACCTCAAGGAATGGAACGGAATCATGGACAAGTGCACCATGTGCGTTGAGCCTTTCGTGCCAAAAGCGGGCGATCTGCAAGCGAAAGCGCGCTGCGGGCTCTTCTGCTCGACTAGAGCACGGCTGGGTGGCGATATCACGGAGATCATGCCTCAGTACACAGAAGCCAAATCACGGAACACGATCGCTTATCAAGAGCGTGTGCTCTAGGGGGAGGGAAGCGAACAATGAGTAGTGCAGTTACCTCGTATATGATCTTCACGGTCTTCAGTCAGCTATCAGTCGGCGCGTTGATCGCAATGGTTGTCGCGGACTTTCTCGCCAAGAACAACGAAGAGGCGAAGTTCTTCGAGACCGGTGCATGGGTCTGTGTCCCGGTCGCGGTTATTGGTCTGATCGGCATCCTCTCGCACGAAGCACGACCGCTACAAGCGATGATGACCATGACCAAGAACGTGGGCACCTCGATGTTGAGTAACGAGGTGCTGGCGTTGACCGTCTTCGTCATCCTGGCGGTGATCTATACGATCATGTGGGTCTTGCATCCCGACTACGGTAGTCTCAAGTGGTTCCCAATATTTCCAGCGATCGTCGGCAAACTCAGCATGCTCAGAAAGCCGCTCGGAGTTCTCGCAGCGATCGTCGGTTTGGGCTTCATCTATGTCAGCGCAGCAGCGTACATGATGTACCAGCTACCCTCGTTGAACCAGATAACAACACCGATGTTCTTCTACGTTACCGCGCTCCTTGGCGGATTTACCGCGGTCGCAGCAGTGCTCTCGCTGAAGTACCTGGTGAAGAAAACGAATGACGAGCCCCTGGCGCGCATGCTCTGGATTACGATGGTGGTCGCGCTCGTGATGCTCATCGTGCTCATCGCCGCGCTCCTGATGCATCCCGGGTTGTTGGGAGCTGCCGAGACAGAGTACGCGAGGGTCGCACAGCAGAAGACGCTCGATCTTATGCAAACGGGCGAATACGCCACGTTCAACATGGCACGCTGGGCACTCGGGGTGGGGCTCGCACTCATCCTGACCATCGTGCTGGCATTACCACTGAAGAAGAAGAATATGGCAATGGCAGCAATGATCGTCGTGGTGCTCTTCATCGTCGTGCTCGTTGGCGAGCTGATGGGACGAGCGGTAATGTTTGGTACCAACGTGCCGATGGGGCAGGTCCTCCCGAATATCGGAGCATTTTATACCTCGCTCGGGCTGTAAGTACGTAACGAACCAACCGAAAAACGGGTTGTGGGCTAACCACAACCCCTCTCTTTATTTTTTCACTCTTTTTGCCGGAGTATACTTATTCGCTTTTACCCAGCTTCGCGGAGGCTCGAACAGAGCACGTGCCACTCTGCGAATAACGGTTGATGTTCGGCACGTTGAGCGAGCGGTATGGTCTCTCCGGGTTTATTTAGCATGAGATAACGTGACCAGGGAAGCACCGTGCTGATCCCATCTCCCGGCAGGGCTGCGGGCTACTCACACAATAAAACAGCGATCATACGTTAAGTTAAGTTAAGAAGCTCTCGCTGATCCGGGATTTCCCAACACGAAGGCTTCAAACGCACCTTCCTCAATCCAGCAATCGTAGCTCCAAACAGAGACGAAGTGCCTTTTTCGTGCTCTTCAAAAAAGAGGTCGATGATCAGTGCAGTAATACGAGTATACACAGCCATCTCAAGCAATTGCGTAAAACGGCGTTCGTGATGTTAGCCCGCGCGAGATAATCGCCATATTGAGCTGTGTGTGATAGCACATTATGGTGGTTCAGGCTGAATACTACGGAACAATACGAAACGGTGTACCGATCGAGCAGCAGTCTTGGTGTGTCCTCGTTTTTCCGGTCACGTCGTCAGTCACGGAAAATAACCGCTCAGCCAGCTACTACCTTACTGGGCGGACGCGTTCATCTTTGCCTGAACTTCCGCTTTCAACTGCTCGTCGCTCTTCCCCTCGGTACTGATACCCATGACTTTGGCGACTTCTCGTATATTGACCTCGCCGCTCTTCGTCCCTTGTTTTGCCGCGATCTTTAACTGCTCAGTCTCCTCTCCAGTCAGGGAATCCTCAAACTGCTTCAGGTTCAGCTCAGATTCGCGTTTCGCCTTCTTGAACTCACCCATTGCCTGGCCAAAGGATCGAGCAAGCTGCGGCACCTTCGCGGCGCCGAAGAGCAGGACAATCACTAAAATGCCAATTACCAGTAGTTCGCCACCACCAGGCATCGCGAAGAACATCATTCCTACCGTCATCTCTTACCTCTCCCTATCTATAATTGATGACGCAGGCATATATAAATAGTATCGAGCGAGTGAACCGCGTGCGCTCGTTCCTTAACGAATCTCTCTGCGGTATCTGGTATTAGTGATCTCGCCGGCCGATATAGCGGGTGAAGAGCAAGCCGAGTTCAAAGAGCGCGAGTGCGACGACCGCCATGATCATCGAGACGCCTGTCGGGTCTGCCACCACAAAGAACAAAATGCCGATCATGAGCGCGTAAAAGATGAACCGCTTATCTCGCAACCATTCATGGGTCACTAGCCGTAATGTAACGGCAAGGATCATAACGAAGGGGATCTGGAAGATCATACCAAAGCCCACGCCAGTGTACAGGATGAGCGAGAAGATCCGCTTGGTCGAGAGCGCAACCGCAGCGACGTCGCCGGAGTATGAGATGAGGTAGCTGATGATCCAGGGGAGCACGAAGAGGTAGGCGAACGCCGCGCCGAGCGCATAGCAGCAGACCGAGGGAATGACAACGAGCAGGAAGAATTTGCGCTCTGACGGGTACAGGCCAGGCCGGATGAACGCGAACGTCTCAAAGATGATGAGCGGTATCGTTACGGAGAGCGCGAAGAGGAACGAGAGCAAGAGCCGCACGCTCATCCACTCGATCGGACTGTAGACGAAGAGCGCCATCTCTTCCGGGAAGAGGTTGTGGAACAGAAGTAGCTTGAGGACGAGGTTCGAGAAGGGGAACATGAGCACCGTCGCGATACCGAACGGGATGATGATATGGATGAATCGTCTCCGCAGCTCGATGAGGTGCTCGAGTATCGGCAGCTCTTCGTCTCCTATCGGCCCATCGAGGTTCGGGACACCCTCGGTCGTTCTCGGAACAGGTCGCCGTATCCGCTCTTTCATTTCCGCATACGCTCTCGCATCAGCTCATGTATAGCGCACACTGCCTAGACTCATACCGCAGCGCCACCGTAAGCTTTTATCGCCGGTACGGTATTATTCCTTAGATATATAGGAGTACTAGAAAGAAGATGGCGAGCATCTACGAGGAATTGGGCTATATCACGGAATCGCTCAAGAAGAAGCTCATACCCATCTTCGCGGTCATCTTCGCCGGGTTCTTCGTTACGTTTTACCTCCTCGATCCCGTACTCGTCAGGATGAAGGAAGATCTGCTCCCCGAGGGTGCGAAACTCATTTATATCTCGCCTGTGGAGGTGATCATGCTGAAGTTGAAGATCGCGTTCATCGTGGGGCTCGTGCTTGCGATTCCGCTCATCTGGCACTACGTGTATCAGACCTTGAAGGTGCGGTTTGGGCTCAGGAGTCCGGTGAAGAAGTCTCAGGTGGTTATCTTGCTGATTTCGGCCGTTTCGCTCTTCCTGCTCGGCGTTTGCTATTCTTACTTCCTCATGTTACCGCTCTTACTCAAATATCTCTACCTCATGTCCACAGCCTCGGGCGTTATCGCTACCTATTCCATCTACGAGTTCGTATCCTTCGTCATCCTGCTCACCTTCATCCTCGGTATTTCCTTCGAGGTTCCCATCGTCATCATCTTTGCCGTGAAGGTCGGGCTCGTCCAGATCGAAACCCTGAAGGAGTACCGGCGGTACGTTATCGTGGGTATGTTCGTGCTCGCGGCGATCTTTACGCCGCCGGATGTCTTGAGTCAGCTCATCGTCGGGTTCCCACTGGTCATCTTTTACGAGGTCGGGATCCAGGTCGCGAGCTTCCTCACGCGGGACCGTGCCGTGACAGCATCACCGCAAGCTGCTTAAGTATTAAGTTACATGCGGATCTCGCCCTTAGAAACTAGAAAGTTCGCGTAACGGTGTAACCAATCCGTTAGTTCAGCTCTTGCGTGTAGGCAGAGAATCGCGGATCGTCGCGGCCAGAAGCGGTAAAAGCCGCAAACTGCGCTTCGACGCCGGCCAGTCCAGTTGCACCTTCTCGTGCGTGACCGACTCGAAGAGCGCATCGAACTCGGGCTTCAATGCTCGTAACCGCTCTTGACGCAGCGAGTGGTCATCGAGCGCCATCAGCTCGTCCACCGTTGCGGTGAGCTCGATGGCACGGTATATACGCTCTTCCGTCGCTTTGAACGTCTCATCGGCGATCAGGCCACACGTGCGCTTCAGCTCGTTCAATCGCAGCCCGGCTCGATACGCACAGGCCACGATCTCGTCACGCGTCATCCAGTTCGTCTCGTAGTTGAGCGCATACTTCCAGCTCGGTGCGAGCAGCGCGGTTCGATATTCCTCGAAGGTCTTGAGCAGGATCCTATACCCCAGCCGATCGGCCTGCTCGTAGGCGATACAGCCCGGGTCAATAAAGGGTGAATAGGGCAGTATAAACGGGACCACGCGCGTGCCAAACGTCTCCATGAGATGGCCGCACCACTCGACCGTCTCCATAGCGGACGCGCAGGTCTGCTGCGGGAGCCCGATCATGAAGAAGAGGTCGAATTTGTTACAGCCCGCTTCCAGCGCCCAGCTCAGATTCTGCTCGATCTGCTCGTTCGTGTAGTGCTTGCCCTCAGCCGCGCGGATCCGCGCGTCGTGGCTGTCAGGCGAGATCTCGAAGTTGAAATGCTCTACCGATGCAGCCACACGGTCAAAGAACTCCCGGGGCGCCGGCGTGAAGAGCTCGAAGACGAGATGGTTCGTGAGCTTCGTCCGCTTGAGCTCATCAAGAATGGTGCATGCGTAATCGGTGCCCGGCTGGAGGAGGTCCCCGATGACAAAGATTGGCGCGCGGGTGAATCTTGCGATCTTGATGATGTCCTGCGCGATCAGCTGCGGATCCCGAAATGCAGGCTGTTTGCGGTTGCAGTAGAGCGCCAAAGCGTTCCGCGAGCCACCGCAGAAGGTGCAGTTGTGCACGCACCCGCGGCAGGTGATCACGGGCGTGATCGGATAATCGAGCCATTCATGCGATTTCCAGCCCTTCCACGGGCTCATGCTCTTCACATCACGGTATTTGAGCGCCGATTTGAAGGCCGCAACGTAATTGTTCGCAGGGCCGTTCAGATCACCCGGCACGTAGGTAAACGGATTGATCTGCACCGCACCGTTCGGATCTTTCCAGACCAGATTCGGGATACTCGTGAACTCCTTGTCCGAGCCCTGCATGAGCACGCGCATGAGCCGGAGCAGTGGCTCTTCCGTTGAGTCTCCGCGGATAATAAAATCAACTTCAGGATACCGGATCAGCTCCTCGTGGAAGTATGTTGCGGAGTACCCGCCGAAGATGACCGCCGTATCAGGATGGTAGCGCTTACAGAGCTTCGCGACCTCGAGACTGCCCTGCGCATGGGGTAGCCAGTGGAGATCAATGCCGAAGGCCGCTGGCTTCAAGCTCCGTATCATCGTATCGGCGTCGAACTCCTCGCTGCTGAGCATGCGTACCGCCAGATTGACGATCCGGACGCCCACGCCGTGCTTCTGGAGATGCTCCAGCAGTGAGAAGAACCCGATCGGATACATCTCGAAGAGTGGCGTTGAAGGAACGCCGTCAGCGATGGGTCCAAACAGCAGGGGATACTGCCGGAAATCATACACCGTTGGTGCATGGAGCAAGACCAGATCAGGCTGCAGTGAAAAGATGCTCATCGCTGATCCTGCACTCCTAATACGAGATCGGCCATCAGTGGCCGTGCCACCAGTACCGTCACCATCAGCTTCCCGGTATAGCGCTCACTCTCTTCGAGCTCCCCGGCACAGCTTCGCATCTCGTGGGGCCGAACGCCAGCGCAGTCATCACTGAAACATAGTTCCCTTATCCCGCACACCCGGGTCTGTACTGCGCACCTGTTGCCTTGCATGCTTCCACGCACACACTCACGTATTACTAGACTAGAGGAACAGAACATGAAAAGCATAGGACGTGCCGTCACACGTGGTATGAATCGCGAAACTGGGTGTTAGAGCGCCCCGTTTTCCGTACTGGTATGTAAAAGCATCGCAAAATTTCGAAAGACTTATATAGAGTATCTCTAGATAGAGAAGTAGCACAAAGTTCGCGAGGAACGTAAAGCATAAACTTAGGTGAGAAAAATGGGGGAAGAGAAAGAGGGCTTTGAGCCAAAGATCGTTGGTTTCACCTGTAATTGGTGTACGTATGCAGGCGCAGACCTGGCAGGGACGTCGCGGAAGAAATATCCACCAAACATTCGGATCGTCAGAATGATGTGCACGGCTCGCTTGGATCCGGTATTCCTCGTTAAAGCGCTGCTCAATGGCGCTGACGGGGTGTTCATCGGAGGATGTCATCCAGGTGAGTGCCACTACATCAAGGGAAACTTCTATTCCCGACGCCGAGTTGCGGCGATGCGGACTATTCTGAAACAGTTTGGCATGGATGATCGCGTGCAGTTGCACTGGATCAGCGCGTCTGAGGGCGATAAATTCGCCACTACCATGAAGCAGATGGCGGCGGATATCAAGCAATTGGGACCAAATCCCATGAAGGACGAGGTACTATGAAAGGAGCAGAACTCGCTTATGGGGAATTAGGTGACTTCTTCAAGGGCTTGCTGGAGAAGAACGTTGTGGATGCATTGATACTACCCTATCGCGTCGGTGGCAGCGTTTCTTATATGCTGGTGCGGGACAAGGACCGTATTGTAGCGCCGGAATCGGTTATTTTCGCACCATCGTTCGGTGTCAACGCAGCAAATATCGTGAAAGGCTGGCTGATCGACGAGAAGGTCGGTATCGTGGCGAAACCGTGTGAGATTCGGGCGGCAATCGAGATGATCAAGCTCAAACAGCTCGATGAGGACAGCGTACTGCTCATCGCCGTGGATTGTTTCGGCGCGTACCCCAATGAACTGTACGCAGCGCATTATGCTGAGATCGGTGACCAGGTGGACGCGGCAAAGATCAAGGAGCTGGCGGGCAAGGGCATACCCATTCGGGACGCCTGCGCGATCTGTGACAACCGGCTCGCGGATGTCGGTGACCTCGTTATTGCGCGCACGGGCGGTGATAAGGTGAGTGTTGCCGGGCGTTCGAAGATGGGTGAGGCGGCGTTGAGTGCCGTCGGACTCGAGCTCAAGGACAAGGATCTGGAACGCAAGGCTGATAAAGAGCGGATCGCAGCGGAGGCCGCGGCGAATTTGGCGAAGCTACCGATACCCGACACCCAGGAAGCCCTGGAAACATTCCTGCGTGATTGCATTGTCTGCAAGAACTGTCGTGACGTCTGCCCGGTCTGCTATTGCAAGGAGTGCTTCTTTGACCAGCCGATCGGGAACCCGATCGGTGGTGATCTCCTGAACCTGGCCGAGGCGCGTGGTGCGATCGCGGTACCGGTAAATCAACTGCTCTATCACCTCACACGGGTATACCACGTTAGCACGACCTGCGTAGCCTGCGGTGCCTGCGAGGATGCCTGTCCGAAGGATATCCCCCTGACGCGCTTCTACCCCGTCCTGACCCGGAAGGTCCAGGAACTGTTCAAGTACGTACCGGGTAAGGATGTCGAGGAGCCACTCCCGTTCACGACCTATGAGGAAGAGGAGCTCGAAGAGTGCCTGAGGTAAAATGCCAATAAAGACGTGGGAGCTGGACCCGAACTTTAAAAACGAGATCCTGAATGAGCCTGGTGGCGAGCATCTGACCGCATGTTACCAGTGCAGCACGTGTACCCTGGGGTGCCCGATCAGTGAAATTATTCCCAGCTATAATCCGCGCAAGACCATTCAGATGAGCCTCCTGGGCATGCGGAACGAAGTCTTGACCGACCCTGATCTCTGGATCTGCGCGATCTGTCAGACCTGTACGGCCCGCTGCCCGCAGAATGTGGTGGTCGGGGATGTACTGGCGGTGATACGGCGTATAGCGGAGAAAGAGGCGAAAGCGGGCAAGATCAAGATTGAGAGCTCACGACCGATCTTCGAAGAGGCGTTCTTGCATACGGTGGAGAAGTACGGGCGACTCTATGATATGGGTCTGGCGCTGGAATATTATCCGAAGCGAGAAGGCGGCACCGTCTCCGGTATGAAGGCCATGATGAAGGACTACAAGGACTTCGGGATGCGGATGTTCATGCACGGTAAAATGGGCCCGCTCGGCGGGCACGGGGTGACCAAAGGCATGCTGCCCTCAAAGATCAAGCAACGAGAAGTGATGAAGAAGATCTTCGCATGGGTCGAGGAGAAGGAGAAGGAGCAATGAGTGTCGAGAAACTTGCGTTTTATCCCGGCTGTCCCTCGGAGGCGACCGCACTGGAGCAGGACATGTCCGCCAAGGCGGTATTTGCGAAACTCGGGGTCGAGCTCGTGGAAGTGGAGGACTGGAACTGCTGTGGTGCGGCTGAGGCCGAGGATCCGCGGTTGGTCTATGCGTTGAACGCGCGTAACCTGGCAATAGCTGAGCGAGAAGGTTTGGATATCGTTACTCCCTGCAGTATCTGCTTTTACAATTTAGCGCGAGCGAACAATGCCTTGAAGCGTGATGAGAAATTACGCGCGGAGATCAAAGGGATCGATCCTTCTCTTGAGTACAACGGAACGGTCACGCCGAAGCATTTACTCGACGTCCTCGTCAATGATATCGGCATGGACGCGATACGGAGCAAGCTGGCGAAGAAGGTCGAGCTTAAGGTTGCTCCCTATTATGGCTGCTATTTGGGGCGGCCGCCCGAGACGGCCTTTGATGATCCCGATGATCCGGTTCTGATGGACCAGTTGATCGAGCTTATCGGCGGCGAGAATGTGCCCTTCAGCGCGATGAAGACGAAGTGCTGTGGTGGGCCGTTGATGATGACCCGGGGTGATCTCGCCTTTGAGATGGCACGAAAGATCCTGCAAACCGCAAAGGATGCCGGCGCGGACTGTCTCGCACTTGCCTGCCCGCTCTGCGGTATGATGCTGGACGCGAAGCAGCCGGATATCGAGAAGGAGTTGAAGGTCAAGATAGACATGCCCGTGGTCTACATCACACAGTTGCTGGGGCTTGCACTGGGTATAGACGCGAAGAAATTGGGGTTTGATAAGAACATCGTGAGCACGAAGCGAATCCTTGAGAAGGTGGTGTAAAAATGGGAATAGCAGTAATAGGTGGCGGTGTTGCCGGGATCACGGCAGCGCTTGATCTCGCTGATGCAGGCTACAAAGTCTATCTGATCGAGAAGAACGAGAAACTCGGTGGTAAGGTAGCAGAGCTCGCAGAGTGCGAGACCGGCATCCTGCCCCGGATTATTAAGATCGAGAATCACCCCAACATCGAGCTGATGCTCTTGAGCGAGGTCCAGTCCTGCTCAGGCTCAGCGGGTGATTTCAAATTGACCGTCTCCGGACGCGAGATCGGCGTGGAGAGCGTGGTGCTCGCGCCGGGCTACGACGTCTTTGACAACATCGCGAAGGGTTATGCGATCAACGATCCCGACGTGGTCACCTCGCTGGAGTTCGAAGCGATGCTGCGGGCCTGCACCGTGAGCGAGACCGGTGCGTTGGTACGGCCCTCAGACGGCAAGCCGGTGAGGAAGATCGGGTTCATCAAGTGTATCGGCTCACGGTCACAGGAGAACGAGATCTGCTCCACGGCCTGCTGTGGCTACACGGCGAAAGAGGTCTGGGAGCTGAAGGAGCGCTATCCGTACATGGATGTCTTCGTCTTCTACATGGACGTGCGGGTCTTTGGCAAGGATGAGGAGCTGGTGGCGAAGCTGAAGGATAAGTACGGTGTCCATTACATCAGGTCACGCGTGCCCGAGGTATTTCCGGAAGCAGACACGCTCGTCGTGAAGTACGAGAATCTGGCGAATGGCACGATCGATCGCCAGGAGCTTGATATGGTCGTGCTCGCGGTTGGCCTGCTCCCGTCGAAGACCCTGGGAAAGCTTGCGGAGACCTTCGCGGTGAAGACCGATACGTATGGTTTCATCGAGACCTCCCTTACCAGCCCCCTGGAAACGAGCGTGCCCGGCATCTTCGCCGCAGGTACAGCAACCGCGCCAATGAAGGTGCGTGAGACCGCGATGCAGGCGAGCGGCGCTGCATTACAAGCAGCAGCGCAGTCCGGCAAGACGGAGCCGATACCCGGTCAGGAGGAGCGGAAATATATCGAGGTGGGCGATGAAGAGCCGAAGATCGGCGTCTTCATCAGCGGTGTGCAGGGCGACGTTGCTGAGGCCATCGATATTCCCGCCGTTGCCGCTATAGTCAAACGCCTGCGGAACGTGGCTGCGGTGAACGCAGAGACCGCAACCATGCAGGAGACCATGGCCGCGATCGAGAGCGGTATCGTGGATCAGGGCCTGAACCGGATCATTGTGGCGGGTTATTCACCCCGTGCCTACGAAGAGCTCTTCCGGGATGCCTGTGCGAAGGCTGGTCTGAATCCTTACTTACTGGAGATGGTGAACCTGCGTGAGCAGTGCGCATGGGTGCATGATAAGGAGGCTGCAACGGCCGCTGCGAGCGCCCAAATGGCTATGGCGGTCGAGCGCGCACGGTATCTCGAGCCGACTCCAATTGAGAGCTATCCGGTGATTCCGAAGGCTCTGGTCGTCGGTGGCGGTGTGGCAGGTATGAACGCGGCTCTGGGGATCGCGAATGCAGGCTATGACGTCTATCTGGTCGAGCGGGGAGCGGAACTGGGCGGCGAACTACGCGAGTACGAGGAGTTGCAGGACGGAACGAAGGCCGCGGATTTCTTGCAAAAGGTACTGAGCACGGTGAAGAGCAACGACCGGATCACGGTTTACTCCGGTGCCTCGATCGATCGCGTTCGCGGCCGGGCTGGATCATTTAAGGCGCAGGTTGTCGGCGACGGTGTTGATGAAGAGATCGAATTCGGCGCCGCGGTGCTTGCAACGGGTGCGCGAGAGCTGCCCACGGAGGGCCTTCCGATCTTTGCAGGCGCGGTCAAAACGATCACGCAATCAGCGTTCGCGAAGCTGCTGAGTGCAGGCTCACTCGCGGCAAATACTACCGCGTTCGTGCAGGATACCGATTTTGGCGCAGGCGTCTACTCGAAGTACAGCAGCATCGAAGCGGTCAGCAACGCGCTCAAGGCGAAGCAGCTCAAGCCGGCGGCGAATGTGTTCATCCTCTACCAGGAGACCAAGACCTACGGCAAATGGGAGATGCTGTATAAAGAAGCGCGAGAGGCTGGCGTGATCTTCCTCAGATATGATCCCGCGCGGCCACCGGCATTAACGAACGGCGTACTCTCGGTCTTCGACGTCATCTTCAACGACGAGCTTCAGATAAAGCCTGAGCTCCTGGTCTACAGCGTGCCTATGCTTCCGGCGGAAGAGAACGTGAATCTGGGTCGTATGTTCATGGTACCGCTGAAGAACGGCTTCTTCATGGAGGCGCAGGAGCGACCAAAGCTCGTTTTGACGCCGGTCGATACGGTGAATGAGGGCGTCTTTGTCTGCGGCTCCGCGGTCTTCCCGGCGATGATCGATGAGACCCTCGCCATGAGTAGCGCCGCGGCGGCGCGTGCAAACGTGCTCCTGGCAAAGAGCTTCATGGAGACACCCGGTATCGTCTCCGTCGTTGACGAGGCTATCTGTTCCGGCTGCGGTCTCTGTGTGGAGATCTGTCCGGTAGAGGCGATTGAACTGGTTGAAGAACCCGTAGCTGCAGTTACCTATGAGATACTGGAAGTGACCGGCGGCATCAAGCGTATCGCGCGTATTACCGAGGCGGGCTGTATCGGCTGTGGAAGTTGTGCGTGCTATTGCCCCTCGGATGCGATGTCCCTGAGAAACTTCAGGGATCGGCAGATATTCGCGCAGCTGAATTATGTGTAGGTAGGTAGGAGGCGAGGAGAAAAAAATGGCATCAGAAACTGAGACTGAAGTTGAAGTGAAGACAGAAGAACCCCTGGGTGTATCTGAAGTTGTAACGGAGAAGAAAGAGCCCCGGGGTGTATCCGAAGCAGCCACGCGGAACTTGATGCAGTCCATCAAGGGCAAAGTCGAAGCGGCATGTCTCGGCAAGGTCGAGGAGAAGGAAGTGGAGATCATACCCGAAACAATGGTGATCGGTGGCGGAATCGCGGGTATGTACGCTGCGATTGACATGGCTGATGCGGGCTTCAAAGTTCATCTCGTGGAACGCACACCGACCATTGGCGGCCACATGGCTCAGCTCGATAAGACCTTCCCTACACTCGACTGCTCTGCCTGTATCTTGACGCCCCGCATGGTCGATGTCTCAAAACACAAGAACATCAATCTGATGAGCTATTCAGAGGTCGTTGGTGTCGAGGGCTCGCTCGGTAATTTCACCGTCAAGGTGAAGCGGAAACCGCGCTACGTCGTTGAGGAGACCTGTACCGGCTGCGCGCTCTGTGAAGAAGCATGCCGGTTCGCCGGGAAATGGCCGAACGAATTCGACGAGAATCTCGGCAAACGCGGCTCGATCTATCGCCCGTTCCCACAGGCTATCCCCGCGGTCTATTGCGTGGATCCCGAACGCTGCCAGATGGTCAAGAAGGGTAAGTGTGGTAAGGCCACGATTGAGAGCGTCCGCGCGTATCTGAAGGAGGGCAAGGAAGATGTCGAGGTGCCCCCCTGCGTTGCGATTTGCGGTGCAAAATCCATTGACTTCGATATGGAGGAGCGGATCGAGGAATACAAAGTCGGCACGATCATCGTGGCCACCGGTTATGACATCCTCGATCCGAAAGAGATGCCCGAATACAGGTATGGGAAGCTCCCGAACGTCATTACGGGCCTGGAATTCGAGCGCTACTCCAATGCGGCTGGTCCTACGTTCGGGAAGGTCATCGTAAAGGGCGTGGATCGACTGCCGAAGGATGCCGTCTTCATCTCCTGTGTTGGCTCGCGGAACAAGCAAACCGGCCATGAGTATTGCTCGCGCGTCTGCTGCATGTACATCGCGAAGCAGGCGCACCTGCTCGGTGAGAAGGTCCCGGACTGTAATATCACGGTGCTCTACCAGGATGTCCGGGCCTTCGGCAAGGGGTTCGAGGAGTTCTATGACCGTGTGAAGGGCGAGGGCCTGAATTACAAGCGCGGCCTTGCCTCTGAGGTCTATCAAAAGCCCGGGAGTGACCGTGTCATTGTCCGGGGCGAAGATACGATGCTGGGCGAGCCGTTTGAAATCGAAGCGGACATTGTGGTGCTCGGCGTCGGCTTGAAGCCGACGGCAGGCACGGCCGAGTTATTGCAGATGCTGGGGATCGAAGAGACACCTGATCACTTCGCTAAAGAGGCGCATCCAAAGCTCAGACCGGTGGATACCGATGTTCCGGGCGTCTTCGTTACCGGATGCGTGCAGAGTCCGAAGGATATCCCGGATAGTGTCGCGCAGGGCAAAGCGGCGGCAGCAGGATCGCTCTCGCTCTTGACCCGTGGTAAGGTGGTGCTGAGACAGCCCGTGTCAGAGATGGAGGAGGAGCTGTGTCTCGGCTACAAGTCACTGAAGGAGATGGCAGACAAAGTAGGAGTAGCATAAGAGGAGGACGTGAAAATGGCAGAAGGAAAATATGATTACACAAAAATCCCGATGGCTGCGTCGGTGGAGGGGATAGCAAAGGACGCGCCAAAGGACAACCCGCGAATCGGTGTCTATGTGTGCCATTGCGGTATCAACATCAAGTTGACGGTGGACGTCGAAGAGGTGATGAATTATGCAGCGTCCTTGCCAAACGTCGCGCTTGCACGACATTACATGTTCATGTGCTCAGATCCGGGACAGAATCTCATCAAGGAGGATCTGGATGCGGGTAAAATCAATCGTGTCATCGTTGCTGCATGCTCGCCGCGCATGCACGAGCCCACGTTCAGGGGTACCTGTATCGGTAGCGAGCTCAACCCGTTCTTCTTCGAGATGGCGAATATCCGGGAGCACTGCAGCTGGCCGCACGGTGATTACCAGGTAGAAGCCACGGAGAAAGCGAAGGATCTGGTACGAAGCGCCGTTGCGCGAACCGCGTTACTCGAATACATCGCGGAGAAGAAGGTCGATGTTACGCCAGAGACCATGGTCATTGGCGGTGGCGTTACGGGTATCTACGCGGCACTGGACATTGCGGATTCCGGCTTCAAAGTGCATCTCGTGGAAAAGGCACCCTCGATCGGCGGGCACACTGCGCAACTCGATCGCACCTATCCCGTGCTGGACAAGGTCTCTTCCATCTTAACACCGCGTATGATCGATGTGGGCGCGCATCCCAACATCAATTTGATGACCTATTCCGAGGTGGAGAACATCGAGGGCTATGTGGGCAATTATAAGACCACCGTGCGGCGAAAAGCGCGTTACGTCAACGAGAAATGTACCGGCTGCGGCGCCTGTGAAGAGGCCTGCCCGGTGAAGGACGTCGCCAGTGAGTTCGACGAGGGCCTGGGTACGAGAACGGCCATCTACTTGCCGTTCCCGAACGCCGTGCCGCCCATCTACACCGTTGATCCGCAGAATTGCTTGCTCTTCAAGGAGGGCACCTGCGGCGGCGCAACGCTCGAGGATGTCAAGGCCGGTAAAGCCAAGACACCCTGCATGCAGGCCTGCAAGTACGACGCTATCGACTTCACCATGGAAGAGGTGAAAGAGGATCTGGACGTCGGCACGATCATCGTGGCCACCGGCTATGATCTCATCGAACCGACCTCGTGTCCCGAGTACAGGTACGGTCAGACCCCCTGTGTCATCACGGGCCTGGAATTTGAGCGGCTCTGCGCTGCCGGCGGCCCAACAGGCGGACAAATCCTCGTCAACGGCAAAGAACCCAAGAACATCGTCTTCATCTCCTGCGTGGGCTCGAGGAACAAGCAGACCGGGTATGAGTATTGCTCTCGTGTCTGCTGCATGTACCTCGCGAAGCAGGCGTACATGGCAAAGCAAAAGATACCGGATGCCACTGTCACGGTTTGCTTCCAGGATGTCCGTGCGTACGGTAAAGGCTTTGAGGAATTCTACGGTGATGTGAAAATGGGCGGGATCAGCTACCGCCGTGGACTGCCGAGCGAGGTCTACCTGAAGCCGGGCAGTGATACGGTCGTGGTGCGCGCAGAGGACACCCTGCTGGGCGAGCCGTATGAGCTTGATGCAGATCTGGTGGTTCTCGGGCTCGGCTTGAAGCCGAACGCGGGCGTATGGGACATCGTCCAGATGTTGAAGTTGTCGCAATCGCCAGACCACTTCCTTTTGGAGGCGCACCCGAAGCTGCGACCGGTAGATACGGCGACCGATGGCATTTTCATCGCCGGGTGTGCGGCGAGTCCAAAAGACATCCCGGACAGCATAGCCCAAGGCAAAGCAGCAGCAGCAGGATCGCTCGTCTACCTGGTACAGGGTATCGCAGCGATCGAGCCGGCCATCTCGCAGATCGACGAAGAGATCTGCATCGGCTGCGGCACCTGTGCTGAGGTCTGCCCGTACGGAGCGCTCACACTTGACGAGGTTCGCCAGGTCATGACGGTGAACGAAGCGATGTGCAAGGGATGCGGCGGTTGTAACGCGGTCTGCCCGTCCGGAGCGGCAACCATGAAGCACTTCAGAGACCGGCAACTGTATGCACAGATCGAAGCATTGCTGCAGCGGAAGATTCCCGTGACGGTGGTTGACCTCAGTGCTGCGGTAGAAGCAGCGACCTTCGAGGCACCACCAGAACCGCCGGAAGCGGCGCTCACGGAAGAAGTCGAGAGCAAGGAAGCGGCCGCGTAGCGTATACGTCAGCGAGCTTCCCCCTTTTTTCTCTTTTTTTGCTACGAGAGCGCGAGCGCTCTTTCGCGAAGTTCGGAATCCTGATGCAGGACTCTTGCCTGATTCCATAGAGCACGGTATTGGTCTCTTCCGGTTAGCTCAGGGTCGCTTGTAGCGTGCTGCAGCGTTCGCCCGGTATCCTGACCGGGTAGTGCTCGGTGAGACAACCCAGACAGAGGCTCTTCGGCGCGATCCCAACGGCCGCGATCAAGCCGTTTAGACTGAGATAGCCGAGTGAATCCGCGGCTAAATAATCACGAATCGCCTCGATCGTGCGCGTGACCGCGATCAACTCGTCCCGCGTCGGTGTATCGATGCCGAGATAGCAGGGTGCGATGATGGGCGGGCTCCCGATACGCAGGTGCACCTCCTTCGCCCCGGCCGCTTTCAAATAGCGCACAAGTTTCCGCATGGTCGTGCCGCGTACGATGCTGTCATCGACCAGCACGACTCGCTTACCCGTCACATTCGCTCGTATAATATTGAACTTCGAGTGCACGCTCATATCGCGTGTCTTTTGCTCGGGCATGATGAACGTTCGACCCACATAGCGATTCTTTATCAACCCCTCCAGGTACTCGATCCCCGCGCGTTTCGCGTACCCGATCGCGCAGGTGATGCCCGAATCAGGCACCGGCGATACGATATCAGCACTCACCGGATGCTCAATGGCTAACCGTTCGCCTATCTTCATGCGGACGTTGTAAACGAGCTTCCCATCGATGACCGAGTCAGGGCGTGCGAAATAGATGTACTCAAAGACGCAGTGAGCGCTCGGTACTCCCGGATGGAGCTGATGACGTACGAGTTTCAGGTCGCGGTGACCCGCGGGGTTGCGCGATCCTGCGGTATGCGAAGCGCGGATGACCAGCACCTCTCCTGGATTAACATCGCGGATGAGTGTTCCCCCCAGCGTATCGATCGCCGGACTCTCTGATGCGATCACGTAGCCGACATTCACACCGCGGCACTCGTCCGTGAGCGCACCGATGCACAACGGCTTGATCCCGAAAGGGTCCCTTACTGCCAGTAACATGCTGTCCATAAGGATCGCGAGTGAATAGGAGCCGACGACCCGTCGCATGACCTCCTTCAGTGCTGCGATAGGATCGTGTTCTACCAGTTCCCGTGCCAGCAGCTGCGCGATTACTTCCGTGTCGGTCTCCGAGTGAAAAATTCGGCCTTCTCGTTCCAGTTCTGCGCGTAACTCGCGGGTATTCACGAGATTGCCGTTGTGAGCAAGCGCAAATTCACCGTTCTGGTACTTGACGACCAGAGGTTCCGCGTTTTCCAGCAGCGGCGCTCCGGTCGTCGGATAGCGCACGTGACCGATCCCCATCGAGCCCTGCAGCGCGGCTAAGTGCTGTGGCGAGAAGACCTCAGCAACCAGCCCCATACCTCTTTCCGACCGAATCTCCTTCACCGGTGCACCGCGATTATCAGGATCTTCATCCGTGCTCATGCCACGGGAGACCGCGATACCCGCAGACTCCTGCCCGCGGTGTTGCAGCGCATAGAGCGCATAATACAGGGGCAGTGCAACGTCATCACTGCTATGGGCGATGCCCACGATCCCACAGGCTTCTCGCAACACCGTCGACTCGACACTGCTGGTCTTCATCTGCGTCTTCTCACCGCTCGCCGTTCGCGATACTCTCTCTGTCTTTCCCGTGTTATCCGCCGATTGTTGCCGTTCTCAGCCACCACGTTGCCTCTCGTACTATTCGTTCGGATAGTGGCGTTAGTTAATATCTCCTCAGCTCTCCTGTTCTCGTGCGAGCAGCGTTCCAGCGTCGCAAACGGTCACCCGTCATACGGGACCCATCCCGTTGCTGAAGGTGCTCGTTATCGGTTGTACCTTGCGATAGACCTCTTGTGGCTGTTTCCGGACGCCGTTGACTCTGAGGAGATCGTCGTCCACGGAAATACCGAAGAGCTGCTCGTTCTCCTGCAAATACGGCACGATGAGCTCCCAGTCCGCAGGTGTGACCGTGGAGAACGCTCCGCCGTTGAGCTGCTCCGCTACCACTCGGTGATGCGGATCCCGGATGTAAATCGCACCGCCGGAGGCGAGCGAGAAGAGATTGGAGCCCGGGTATGGTGTATCCTGCTCGTGAAAGCGGCCATGCTCATCTGGTTCAAGGCCATTAACTATCACGAAGCCACCGCCGTTCAGCGGATCACCGGCCATAAAGGACTCCGCGAGGTAATCGAGACAGGTTCCGTTGATGACCACCCGTGGCTTGCCCACGGCGTTGATGAGTGGTCTGCCTGCGGTATTGCCCAGCACGTATGCCTCACCGCCTTTAGCACCGTACATGAACGTCTGGCCGACGTCACCGAAGATCACGAGTTTACCGCTCTTAACGATCTGTCCGAGCTGATCCTGGCCATCGCCGTGCACGTACACCGCGGCACCATCGATCGATGAGCCGAGATAATCGCCCGCACTATCGTATACATCGATCCGTACCCCGGTGGTCTGAGCTCCCAATCCAGAGCCGCAAAACCGATGGCCCTGCGCGTTGTACACGACGAATTGACGCCAACCCTGCCGGTAAGCGGCAACGAGCAGTCGTGCGGCACTTTCTGCGCCTTCAGGCGGGCACTCCGCAACGTCCATGATCAACACGTCGCTTGCGGTACCTGGCGGTCGCAAGCAGTCCCTGGTCAACCAGCGGATAAGCTGATACCTCCCGTGGGTCTGCAGCGCGATCGAAGGTGTTGTTTCGAAGATCATATGGAGCGCTTCGCGGATCGCCTGGATGATCGAACTCCGCTTCTTGCTTCCCGTATCGTATCTGCGGTCATTGAGCAGTGTCAGCCCCGCAATCACCACGGTCTTTGCTTGCTCGTCCTGCTGCGCGTACCTTACCAGCTCGTTCAGCGTCCACCGCACCTGATTCCAATCCCAATCCTTCACGCCGCTGCTCAGGAATGCGAACAGCGCATCAGGGCGCTCCAGAGCAGCTTCAAGAAGCGCTCGATGGCTCCTGCTATCCGGTGGTTCGGTAACCGTGATCGTGAAATCGCCATGAGTCTGATTCTTCGGTGTAGTTATCAGTGCGCCGAATTTATTGGTACACTCGAGCGCTTTCGTCTCCGTGCCGCGCAGTGTGAATATAAAGGCGCCACCGTCGGTATAACTCCCGCCTCGAGCGTTCCAGTATCTGTCAGCGACTGAGGGGAAGCGTTCATCCTCCTCTGAGAGACTCTTCAGGGTCGCGTCGATCGCTTGCTTTTCCGATGCAATGAGCCCTATTTGCAGGTCGCTGTGCTCGACCAGCGCGAACACCTGTGGTCGCAGCATTGACGTGTCCGTTATTCCGATGAGCTGGAGGATCTTCTCGTACGGCTCGTTCCGGGCGACGATAAAGAACCAGGGGCCGTCAGGCGAGCCGTGGATATGCGCGGTCTGCACTGCGCGGTAGATCTTCTGCTTCTGCGGCGGGAGCAGATCGAAATCGCGCTCGGTGGTCGGCGCCATCGCCTCGATGAGATACTCCAACGGATAGCTGTACTCCCGGTTGAGCAGGTCGAAGAGGAGCACAGCAACTTCGGTGTCCGTGAGGAATAAGGGCACTCGCCCGCGTTGTACGAGGTACTCGACCACGGAGTGATAGTTCGCGAAGTCGCCGTTGTGTACAAACGCCTCATGCATACCCACGAAGGGGTGCGCGCCGCCGGGATGCCAGACCCTGCCTCGAGTGGGATATCGCTGGTGCGCGATCCAGATAAGGGCGCGGAACTCCTCGAGCTGGTAATACTGGATGATGCTCTCCGCGTACCCGACGATCTTCAGGATCATCATATTCCTGCCGTGCGAGAGCACGAATGCGCGTTTATCGCCGAGCGCGGCGTAGAATTTCTTGTTGATCCGGAAACTGTTCTGAAAGATCAAATGATCCTCGACCTTCCGGCGCTCCCACTCCTCCCGGCCGTGCGTCCTTATGTAAGCATCGATCACCTCCGCTTTGACCCGGACAAAATACCGCCACACCTCCGGCGGTTCGGTCTCGAGCCCGGCTATCGCGCGGTAATCAGCTACGGTCGGTAGCCGTTCGGCATGGTCAATGTCCAGATAGGGTGCAATGAACTCCGTTTCAAGCTCCTTACGTGCCGCTGGATCAAGTAGCGCGATCTGGAGCAGATAATCCTCTTCGAGTACAGATCGAGAAACGCCGAGATCCTCGTGCGAGAGGCCAACCGCAGCGACGCCGCCACCTTTTCCGTTGCCACGGTTATGCATCTGATACGCAGGTTTGAAGATATGCTTGCCCTTGACGAGCGCTGTGGAGGCAAAGCCCACAACGCCACAGCCACCTTCAGCCTCGGTACTATAATACACGCTCATTAGGTCTCACCTCCTTATCAGTTGGATAATCAAGATGCAGCAGACAGTCGTATCGCCCCACGAGCTCCCTGACACTCCGCATGCCAAGCTTGCTGAGGATCTCGGCGAATATGCTTTGCCACGCGGCGTAAAGGTTGATGAGGCGTTGCGCGCCCCATTCCACGTCGAGCGCTCTGGTAAGCTCAGGATCAGTGGTTGCGATGCCACGCGGGCAGCCTCTGCTCGATTCACAACTCCCACAGCGTACGCAGCCCAGCGCCACGAGTTCAGTGGTGCCGAGCGCCACGCCGTCCGCGCCCAGTGCAATCGCCTTGGCCGCATCATAAGCGGTTCGTATGCCGCCACTGGCGATCACTGTCATCCTGTCCCTGATCCCTTCCTCTTTGAGGAACGCATGCACTTTCGGTATTGCATACTCGATCGGCATGGCGATATTCTTCTTCGCAATGTCCGGTGCAGCACCCGTGCCGCCGTAGCTCCCGTCGAGATGGATAATGTGTGCACCGGCATAATAGCTACCCACGGCTACCATATCCACGTCTCGTGCGGTCGAGACCTTCACGGAGACGAGCGCTTTGGGATTGATCGTCTTTATCCAATCGATGTGTTTCTCGTGATCCTCCACCGAATAGACGCTGTGGAACGGAAACGGCGAGAACAAGCTGCATCCGGGTACTGCTTCCCGCATACGAGCGACGTCTGCAGTCACTTTATCGCCCAGAAGATGCCCGCCAAGGCCTGGTTTCGCGCCCTGCGCGTACTTGAGCTCGACGATCTTGACCCGCTGGATGGTCTCCTCAGAGACGCCGAAGAGCCCGGTTGCGACCTGGGTGATCATGTTATCGTTGTAGTCCCGTAACGGCTCGGGATAGCCACCCTCACCGGTGCAGGTAAAGGTGCCCCAGGCCTGCGCTGCTTTTGCACGTGCGAGCATGACCGAGAGGCTGATCGAGCCAAAGGACATGCCGCCACCGTAGAACGGCACCGCGATCCTGAGCTGCTCCCCTGCTCTCTTATTCAGGTCAATCGCGGTGCTTACCGCGGCCCTATCTTCCACCTCGCCGCGCTCCGCGCTCGCGAACGCGAAGAAAATACGGTCGAACCCGCCACCCGAGTCGCCAATCTCGTAGCGAAGTCCCCGGAGCGGTAATCCGGTCTCTGCTTGCTTCCAGGTGCCGAGGATCAGATCGCGGGTCCACCGCCGGTCGCCGATGGTGCGGTACAGTGGGTTTTCGGCCAACGAGAGCGCTTTCCGGGGGCACTGGTCGACGCAGTAAAAGGGTTCATCCTCGCAGGCGTGGCCGATGCAGCGATAGCTTACCGGCTTCGCAATCCTGTTGAAGCCCGCTTTTCGCTCGTGCACGCCAAACGGACATACGCTCGCGCACATGCCGCAATTGATGCAGCTCGCTACCGCTCGCCTTACTTCCACCTCGCCGATCTCGTGCAAAAATCGTGAGGGGGCTAATCTAATTTCAGGCTGTTGCATGAGAGATCACCTCCTTTATGAATATTCGATCAAATGTCTCCTTCTGTATTTCCTCACAGATGATCGCCCTGCCGATCTCGCCGCGGAGTCTTCGCACTTCTCGCAAGCCCATAGCTCCGAGTACCTCGAGGAGCTGGTTCCGCCATGCAGCCATAAGGTTGACGATCCGCTGCGCGCCATAGTCAGGGTCAAGGTCCGTCAACCCCACCGGGCACGCTCTTCCGTGCAAACAATTACGGCAATACTGGCATTCGAGCGCGAGGAGCAGCGGGACGTCGATGGCCGTGAGATCCGCGCCGCAGAGTACTGCTTTGGCCACATGCTCGGGCAGTGCGATACCTCCACTCGCAACGAGGGTCACCCTATCTCGTATCTTGAGGTCGACCAGATGGCGATGGACCGTGCGAATCATATCGGTAACGAATCGCGGCTCAGTCGAAGACTCAAAGGTCCTTCCATTACGGTCCGCGCAGAGGTGAATGACGTCAACGCCTCCGAGCACTAATTCTGCCACGATCTCATCCACCGCCTCAGCAGCCGGTACCCGTACCGAGATGATACTCCCGGGGTTTATGCTCCTCGCATCCGCTACAGCCTTCAGCACAGCACGATCATAGGTGAATTCGACCATGGGCGCTGTTTTAAGATGCGACTCCAGCTCCCTGCGCGGGGTCTGCAGATCCGGCTTGGAAACCGCGGTGTACACGGGCACAAGATGTGCCGCATACCTCCGCTCGTACCACTCCCCAGCGTCCACGAGCAGGAGCGTATCGAGCGTAGCGGCAGCTTTCGCTAGTGCCTCATACACATTCGCGCTCCTGCCAAATGGCGGCCGCTCGAAGATGATCGGAAGCGGAACACTGCGTGTACGCGGGAGTGGTACGGCGATCTTCCCCTGCTCGTCAAAGGTGAGTGCCCGCACGTTACTGCCGATGTCCACCGAGGTGCTGATGTACTCCCGCCCGTGAATGCCATCCCTGGTTGGTCGCACGATCTCTGACATATCGGTCCACATACCGTCGAACCCGGAACCCGAGAACGGTCCTGCATAGCCTGCACCGGATACCGGAACCTTGCCCGTCTCCGCCTGATACCAGGTTGTGGTGATGATCTCCGGAGTCCAGTAGGGATCACCCAGCTGTGCATAGGTCTCATTGTGGACGAGGGTTAAGGCCGCTCGCGGGCATTCCTGCACGCAGCAAAAGCAGCCCTTACAGCGTTGACTCGCGGGGTCCGCCATGCGTCGCGGGTCCGCCTCGAGCCGCTGGTGCACGCCGTAGATGCACACGTTTGCGCACCGGCCACACTTGATGCACTCCTCACCCCGCACGATCACGTACTTCCCCGGGGGTGGAACGACGCGTGGCGGGGCAGGTAAGACGGTGATATTATACTTCCTGGGCATGTACACACCTCCAGTACGCGGGACTATCCTCCGCAGTCGAGACGAATTCCCGTATTGCCCGATCAGGTCTTCCAAACTGCAACTCAAGCCGCTGCTCCAGCTCTTCCCACGCTGCTACCAGATCCAGGTCATTCTGACAGACCTCACGGCAGAGCCCGCAGTGCAGGCAGAGGAAAGCCTTCTCAGCCTCCTGCATCGAGACCTGACCCCCCTCATGCAGCTTTTTCGCGAGGTACAGTTTGTTCTTCGGAATGAGCGCGTCATCATGCGTAACCGCGTACGCGGGGCATTGAGCAGCACAACTGCCGCATTTCACACAGGAGTACAGGGTCTTCTCCAATACTGATTCGTGATGGTGTTCCTCACCTGAGCGTGCCATGAGTGGTGTGAAGAGTGACGCGCCGCGAATGAGCAGTCTGAACAGGCTCGGGGTGAAGAGCAGATCCGGAATAACCCCCCATCTGGTTCGCACCGCGAAGAATTTGTTCGGATTCAGGATGGTGCACGGATCGACCTTCCGCTTGTATGCTCGATAGGCCCGCAGTATCTGCGGATCAAGCTTATGGGTAATAAAGGGCGCGTTCCAGATCCCGAGGTTATACGGCGCTCCGCCCTGTTTGATCCCGAGCATGGTGAGTCGCGGAACGAGTGCGAGATGGGCGAGGTATCGCCACGAATCCCGTACGTCAGAGAGGAACGAGAGTAGCACCAGCGCGTCTGTTTCGCCCAGCATGTGTGCTTCCGCCTGAAGATCGAGCCCATACCGCTTTGTTATCCATCTCGCCCTGTTCAGATAGGCAGCCACGTACCTCAGTGGCATGATAAGCTCGCAGGCTAAGAGGGTCGGCTGAGTGCTGCGCCGCTTCATCGGGAAGAGTCGTTCATGCCAGAGGTATCGTGCCAGATACTCGTCCGCGGCAATACCGCGATTCTTTGCGAACTGCCTGAATGGCAACGCCGCATCGTGAGATTCCAGTGCCACCAGGACCGCATCACGCTCTGCATAGAGCGCTTCACCCATCTGCTTATTCACCTCCTTGAGGTGGTGGGCATCGAGGTACTTGATGTGGTACGGTCTGATCTTCGATTGGATCAGCTCGGTCACGAACGTGAGTGCTGCATCGACACCGCCGAAATACAGAAGCTGTGGGAGCACCTGCTCAGGCATCTTCCGTAATCTAAGCGTAGCAGCGAGCAGGATGCCGAACTGCCCTTCGGTACCGAAAAACAGGGCGAACTCCTTATCCGCCGCAGTAAAGAGCCGCACATCACCCGCGGGAAAGAGCATCTCGATCGATTCGATCTGCTCTTTAAGGTGCCCGAACTGAAAGCTTCCGATCCCGTAGCCGCCGGAGGCGATCCACCCCCCCACAGTGGAGAAGAAGCTCGAAGGGTACACGCGCAGCGAGAGCCCTTCCTGCTGCGCAGCCGCTTCTATCGCTGACCATCGAGTTCCTGTTTGTACCGTGATCGTCTTCTGCTCCCTGTTCAGCTCGAGAATACTGTTCAGAGCAGAGAGGTCAAGAGCGATCCCTTTTTTCGTGGGTACCACACCACCAAGTCCCGAAGAGCCTGCGCCCCGTGGAAAGAGTGCCACCTTTTCTGCGCTTGCGAATCGAACGACTTTGATGAGTGCATCAACGGTTTGCGGCTGCACTACCAGCTGTGGTGTGGTCTCGAAGAGACGGTGTGCAAAGGGGACCGAGCCGACGTCCGTGGAGTAGAGCTCGCGCTCAAAGGCGTCGGTGCGTATTCGCGCTTCATCACCCAGCAGCGCATTCAGTTCCAGCTTCAACTTCTTCACGTTCATGCCGCTCCTCCTCTCTACCGTTAGCTAACGATCCCCGTTGCGTGGTTCATTTATGTATGCTTGCGGGCTTAGAGCACACTCAGGTACTCTTGCAGCTCCCATTCCGATACGGTGATACGATACCTGTCCCACTCGACGTTCTTCGAAATGATGAAGTTGGTGAAGATGTGCTCGCCTAACGCTTCCCGTACCAGGGCGCTCTGCTCGGTCAGTGCAAGTGCCTCGATCAAGCTTCCGGGTAGCGCGGTTATCCCGTGCTGCTTCTTCTCCTCAGCGGTCATCACATACACATCCTTCTCCATCGGTGCGGGCAACTCATACCTGTTCTTGATCCCCGCTAACCCGGCCGCGAGCATGACCGAGAACGCCAGATACGGATTACACGCCGGATCTGGGCTGCGGTATTCTACCCGGGTTGCTTTCTCTTTACCCGGCTTGTACATCGGCACCCGCACGAGTGTCGAGCGATTGCGCCGTGCCCATGAGATATATACGGGGGCCTCATAGCCCGGCACCAGGCGCTTATACGAGTTCACAAATTGGTTGGTGACTGCCGTTATCTCGGGCGCATGTCTGAGCAGCCCGGCGATATAGCCGCGGCAGAGCGCTGAGAGACCATACTCGTCCTCAGGGTCAAAGAACGCGTTCTTATCATCCGCAAAGAGTGATTGGTGCGTGTGCATTCCCGATCCGTTCACCCCGAAGATCGGTTTCGGCATGAACGAGGCATAGTACCCGTACTTCTGCGCTATCTCCTTCACCACGATCCGATAGGTCATCACCTGGTCTGCCATCGTCAGTGCGTCCTTATACCTGAGGTCGATCTCGTGCTGCGAGGGCGCGACCTCATGATGGCTGTATTCCACCTCGATCCCCATCGCTTCCAGTGTTAAGATCGTATCCCGCCGGAGGTCGCTGCCCGCATCCAGCGTGGTCAGATCGAAGTATCCGCCGTGATCAAGCACTTCCGTGTTGCCATTCTGCTTGAAGTAGAAATACTCCAGCTCCGGCCCCAGATAGAAGGTTAAACCCTTCTGCTTCAACTGGTCCAGGTTCCTTTTCAACGCGTACCTTGGATCGCCCGCATAGGGGCTGCCATCCGGTTGCAGGATATCGCAGAACATCCGTGCCACCGCATGCTCCTTTGGCCGCCAAGGGACGATCTGAAAGGTAGCGGGATCAGGCTTCGCCAGCATATCACTCTCATCAATCCGCGCAAATCCCTGTATCGAAGATCCATCGAACCCCATCCCCTCGTCAAATGCGCCTTCCAATTCCCGTGGTGTGATGGCGAAGCTCTTCAACTGGCCCAGGATGTCCGTAAACCACAGGCGTACGAACTTTATCCCTCCGTTCGAGAGCGCTTCAAACACACCGTCCTTTGTCTTTACGTTACCTTCTTTTTCCATTCTATAGTACACCTCTAAATTATTATTCAGAGTATCCTCTTTTTATTCTATTTGAGAAATAAGCACAACAAGTATGAACGAATATGAATATTAGTTGCCACCAATGGATCATACTATAGTAGTAGTAATAGAAACTAGTTAAGGCCAATTGAGCGGTATTCATAACAGTTATGAAATTATATGAATGGGTATGTTTCATTACTGCACTTGTAAAATAGTAAACCTGCTCAGTGATACGTATTTAAATATTATGAGTGATCTATAGTAGAAATAAGACTATGCCACCACCAGAACGGATCACGGTAGCCATGGATGAGGATACCTTCAAGATGTTTAAGAAGATGCAGGCTGAGCTGGGGATCTCGCAGAGCGAGCTTGTCCGCGAGGCGTTACGCTTCTATGGCAAGCACCGCACGCTCTTCGAATCGATTGAGGATCGAAAGGTGTACACGCACGCGGAGATGCTCCGGCTGGGTGAGCACGTCATCATGGATATCGACCACTGGCTGCTCTTCTTGAAGTTCGTGGACACGCATCCGGATAAGGAGCAGTTCTGGGAATTGAACAAGACGATCAGTGCAGCGCATGCAGAGCAGTTCAAGCACCAGTACTTCCGGGTCGAGGCGGTGCTCAGGCGACTGGAGGCCTGCAACTTCTTTGCACTCACACCGGTCTCGAAGAACGAGTATACGCTCATCTTGAGTTCAGACATCCTCAAGCACTTTGTGAAGACGATGCTGGCGGAGACCTTGACGGGCATGGGCTTCCGTGTGGAGCTGAAAGAGGATCTGGCAAAGTTGCGCTTGAAAGTCCTGGACGAAGGTCAGAAGCAGTAACGGAGGATTCAGAGACGCGAGCTATGCAGGAAGAGCGATCTGAGCGCGAGAAGGACAAGGTGGTAGTACTGGACTTTGGTGGGCAGTACAGCCACCTGATCGTGCGGCGGTGCCGTGAATTGGGCGTTTATACCGAGCTTATGCCCTATGACGTCTCCATTACGGAGCTTGAGCGCGGCGTGCAGCGGAATAGAGGAGAAGGCAAGATCCGCGGGATCATACTCTCCGGCAGCCCGTTCGGCGTTCACGAGCCTGATAGTCCCCGCTGCAGTACCCGGATCGTGGATCTGGGCGTGCCGTTGCTGGGGATCTGTTATGGTGCGCAACTGCTCGCAGCACTGCTGGGCGGCGTGGTAACCACGGGCGGTAAGGGCGAATTCGGGCGTTCAGAGCTCATGTTTACCGACTCAGCACTCTTTGAGGGCGTGAGTGAGACCGGCACGACCCCTGTCTGGATGTCGCACGGTGATGTGATCGAGCGATTCGAGGGCGCGGAGATACTGGGCTCGGCGGCAAACGCGCCCGTTGCTGCTTTTCGGATACGCGAGCGGATCTACGGGGTGCAGTTCCATCCCGAGGTGCACCACACGGAAAGGGGTGACAGAATCCTCTGGAATTTCCTGTATTCCATTTGCGACTGCGAACGGAACTGGACGATCGCCGCCTTTGTTGCAGAGGCGATCACCACGATTCGCGCGGAGGTGGGCCCCGACGGTAAGGTACTTTGTGGGCTCAGCGGGGGCATTGACTCCTCCACCACAGCGGTCCTCGTATATAAGGCCATCGGCGATCGATTGACCTGCATCTTCGTGGATAACGGTCTGCTGCGGGAAGGTGAGCGGGAAGAGGTTGAGAACACGTTCAGGAAGAGCTTCAAGATGAATCTGATCGTGGTGGACGCGCAGTCCCGTTTCCTGGAAGCGCTCAAGGGTGTGAGGGATGCGGAGGCGAAGCGCAAGGTGATCGGGGAGCTCTTCATCACCATCTTCGAGGAGGCGGCGCAGAAGCTGGGCGACGTCGCGTTCCTCGCTCAGGGCACGATCTATCCCGACCGGATCGAGAGTGCGAAGGCGGGCTCAGCGAGATCCTCGCGCATCAAATCGCATCATAACGTCGGCGCACTGCCCGAGCGGTTGGGGTTCACCCTGATCGAGCCGATCGAGGAGCTGTACAAGGATGAGGTGCGTGAAGTGGCGAAGGATCTCGGCATTCCGGCTCAGATACGCAATCAGCACCCCTTCCCCGGCCCAGGTCTGGCGGCCCGGATCATGGGTGCAGTGACGGAGGAGAAGCTACGGATCTGTCGGGATGCCTCGCGGATCGTAGAGGAGGAGTTGAAACGCAGCGGCTGGTACGATAAGGTCTGGCAGGCCTTTGCGACCGTGGGTGACGATTTCGCAACGGGCGTGCTCGGCGATGCGCGAAAGGAAGGCCGGCTTGTAACGATCCGTGTGGTGGAGTCGAAGGAGGCAATGACGGCTGATTTCGTGAAACTGCCCTATGAGCTGCTGGAGCGCATGAGTAATCGGATCACAAACGAGGTCAAGGGCGTGACCTGGGTGACCTATGCGATCTCATCGAAACCGCCCGCAACGATCGAGCCATGTTAGCTAAACGAGCGGTACAGTACGCAAAGGGTATACGGTCGCTTCCGCCCTATCTCTTCGCGGAGATCGATCTGAGGAAGGAGCGGGCACGCAAACGAGGCGTGGATATCATCGACCTGAGTATCGGTGATCCTGATTTGTTCACACCCTCGCATATCGTTGAGGCCTTATACCATGCCGCGAAGGACCCTGCGAATCAGCGCTATCCCTCCTATGAAGGCATGTTCGCGTTCCGTGAGGCCGTCGCGGCGTGGTATCAGCGTACGAAACAGGTTACGGTCAGCCCAGAGGACGAGGTATTGACCCTAATAGGGTCGAAGGAGGGTCTGGCGCACGCGGCGTTCGCCTTCCTGGAGCCCGGGGATCTCGCCCTCGTCCCCGATCCTGCGTATCCCGTGTATCACAATGCCACGATCATGGCGAATGCGGTGCCGCACACGGTTCCGTTAACCGCGGATAACGATTTTAAACCGGATTTTGATCGCGTGGATAAAAACGTAGCGAAGAAAGCGAAGATCCTGTTCCTGAACTATCCCAATAACCCAACGGCTGCGATCGCAGACAGGGCATTCTTCAAAGCCGTTATTGATTTCGCACAGGATAATGAGATTCTTGTGCTCTTTGACAACCCCTATTCGGAGCTGATCTTTGATGGTTACGAATCACCGAGTTTTCTGGCGGTAACAGACGCGAAGGAGGTTGGTGTCGAGTTCAATTCGCTCTCCAAGACCTATAACATGACCGGCTGGCGGATCGGCTACGCCGTGGGCAATGCGGAGATCCTGAACGGGATAAGGACGGTCAAGACGAATATCGATTCCGGCGCTTTTCAGGCAGTTCAGGAAGCAGGTATTGCAGCGTTATCAGGGCCACAGGATTGCGTCTACCAGAATGTTGCGATTTACGAAAAGCGGCGAGATATTCTGGTTGACGGGCTGCGCGCCGCGGGATTAGAGGCGGAGAAACCACTTGCCACGTTCTATCTCTGGGTCAAGGTTCCCCGAGGGTTTGAATCTGCCACGTCGGCATCTATCACGTTCTCGATGATCCTCCTGGAACAAGCAGGAATCGTGGTGACTCCGGGAGTGGGGTTTGGAGCGCACGGTGAAGGCTTCGTTCGATTCACGTTCTGTAACAGCGGCGAACGCCTGGCAGAGGCGTGTACGCGGATACAGAAGCTGAACCTTCATATCGTTTGAACAGTATCTAAACATGGCGGGTGTGTAGCATGAATAACCCTTCGCTTAACTGTGTGATCACCGGTGACATAAAGGGTTCCAGAGCTTTTGACCCTGAAGCGTGGCGTATAATTCAACGCAACATAAAAACGGCTTTAGCAGAGATTAACAAAAGCTATAGTTCGGACATATTGAGGAATTTTACCATAACACTCGATGATGAGTTCCAGGGTGTTTTACACAGTCCCGAGAATAGTTATGACATTTTTGTCCTTTTACAGTACAGTATACCTGTCGAATTCAGATGTGGTATTGGCATTGGAACCTGAATTTGACAGTTAATTCAATTTGATCTCGCAGGTTAACAAAAATCCACCTTTTTCGTTTAGTAAAATCTGGCGTTGTGCCTGATTTGGATTCATAACTAATTGAAGCAGTCTTTTTC
>DSCO01000041.1 GCA_011049045.1 Methanomicrobia archaeon
ATTAAATCATGCCACACCTTTTTGGCGAGTAAAAAAGAAGCTTCTTCCGCTTTGTCTTCAGGAATCCAGTTCATTCTTTCAAGAGCCTTTGCTGCTCCTGCGCGAACATCATCATTTTTATCCTGCAGAGCACGAACGAGCGGTTCTACTGCTGGTTCTCCGATCACCGCAAGAGCATCGGCTGCTTTCGCTCGAACATACTCATCTTTATCCTGCAGAGCACGAATGAGCGGTTCTACTGCGCGCTTATCGCCCAGCTTACCAAGCGCATCCGCGGCCTTCTCGCGAAAAAACTCGTTGTTATCCTGCAGAGCACGAATGAGCGGTTCTACTGCGCGCTTATCGCCCAGCTTACCAAGCGCATCCGCGGCCTTCTCGCGAAAAAACTCGTCTTTGTCCTGCAAAGCACTGGTGAGTGGTTCTACTGCTCGCTCATCTCCTAGCTCACCAAGAGCCGCTGCTACTTTCGCACGAAAAAACGCATCTTCATCCTTCAACGCACGAATGAGTGGTTCTACTGCTCGCTTATCGCCCAACTTACCAAGCGCTACTGCTGCTCTATATCGGACATCGATTTTTTTGTGCTCTAATGCTTTTATCAAGCCACTAATATCCGCCTTTGCTTCAAGTTTTTTCACATCGGGCGTTAACACGGCCACCATATTTTATCCTCTCATATGTTCTTTTGTAAAGTTAGTTAGTATGCCTCGTACTTTGCAGGTGTGTGTTAATGACTTAAGCTGCACTTGTATCACCGATATATATAAGCTTTCCGATTTCAGTTCAGATTTCAGTCAGGATACACCACGAAGCTCGAGGAGGGCGGGTACAGGCCTGAGCAGTCGGTGCGTCTTAACTGGGTGCGGCTCGATCCCGCGCTGGAGCGGGTAGAGCGCACGATTGCCACGTATGAGCGCATAGCAGAGCAGTCCGAATACCACTGCTATGCAGACCTAGTAACAGCACTGAAGCGGATCTACGAGCAGGAGCAGACCTTACGAAAGGCGTACGTATAATTTAAATAAATGCTGAAGCATGCTGGTTCGATTTAGCTAGCGCTATGGCGAAGAAGGAATGAGCCGCGATAGTATATAGATAGTATCAAAAACAATCGAAAGATATTACCATGAACCCGGCACAGATCTACATTACCTAGCTCTTGTCGTCCTGGCTCTTATCGCGTTCATTGTTCTTTTCGTTAATAAGATTAAACCGGGTAACAGGCTCACCCCCTTAGCCGATCTTGCAGTCGGATTCATCCTGGCAGGATTGTTTTTGGGGCGTGATAATAGACTCATCGGGTATGGTTTACTGGGTGTTGGAATAGTTCTTGCGATTATCGATATCGTGCGAAACATGAAGAGTGGGTGAAGACCCCCGTTTCCTAAGCCACGCTGCGCTGAGCGCCTAATAAAAATCACTACAAAGTAGTTGCCGTGAAGTGTTATGGTGTGGTAAGTGTATCCAGCTGTTTAGAGGCCACTACGAACATGGAATGCGACCACAGTAACGGCGAGACCGACACCTGGAGTTCATTTTCAAATAGCTGCTCAGGTATGCGGCAATCACCATCGTTAATTTTTTCTAATACCCAGTAATAATAGTTCTCAGCACGATCTTTATCGCCTTTAATCGAATAATAAATAACCATCCAGAAATTCAGAAGCGGCCATGCACCTGCGCCCTTTTTCCTGTGCAGCAGTTCATACATCCAGCCGTCATACTCATCATGTTCATAGCGGTGTACTCCACCATTATTAACCAGTCTTTTCTCGATCTCGTTTATTGTGGCAACAATTCTCGGATCATCTGCCTCATACACCTCAAACGGATAAACTAACCCAATTGCAGAAGCATCGATCCTTCTATCAGATATCTTACCATACGATCGGATGAAATAGTCCATGAAATGGATATCCAGACGTTTTTTCATTTCATTCGCAGTCTCAATCCATTTTCTGTCTGGAATCACTTCATGTGCACATCTGAGACCTTTGATGCATGCGGCAAGCGAATACGAAAAGTTTTCGTTGAGATCAGGAAAGCAATATCGCTCCTCCCACAGGTCATTCGTAACCAGGGTGAAGTGATCTTTATCCCACGCGTTACAGATGCCGTTGCCGGCGAGTTCAACGAGCTCATGGAACTTTGATGCCCCAGATATATCCTCTTTATAATGGTTCCATACAGCAAACAATACCGTACCGGTCTGGTCTGGTTGGAATTGTGGTAACGCTTTTAATCCGTTCGGATAGTATTTCTCATAGAACAAGCCGTTTTCTGTGAACCCTTCCGCTCGCTTCAAACACCAGTTGAAGAAATTTTCCTGGACGTTCTCAAGGCCCAGCACATCCGCGGCAATACAGGCAAATGCGGCATCACGTGGCCAGACATAGAAGTAGTTTTTAGCTGCTTTTGGATATCCATTTTTTGTTGAATTAGCAGCTACAATACCACCATTTTCTAATGCGCAGTCTCTGATTATATCCTGTGTCACTCCTATTAGTTTTGTTATTTTTTCGTTCATTACTCCTTGTGAAATTCCCCTTTTTAGCACCCTGCTAATGTGTCTTTTACTATCAGATATACTATCTCGCAAGTGGATATAAATAGGCGGCCCGCTTCTTTTTCACTTGCACGACTTCATACATCCTGAGCACTTTTCCCTTAGGCTCTGGCCTTCTGCGAACTGTACGTGCTCGTCACGAGCCTGGAGGTAGCCGGAGAAGTTGTTTATAGCTTCGGTGATGTGGGTGCGTGAAGGTCAATGACCGTCAAAGATAAGGCTATTTTCGTTGGCATCCCCGCTGAGCTGTTACCTGATATCGTGGAGAATCTGTCGAAGCGGAAATTTTCAGCCACGCGCAGGCCATCGATCTCCAGGAATGACATCGTTCGCATCCTCGGTACGAGCTCCCTGAGGATATGATCTGACATAGACTGCGCTTCGAGCTTCTTTGGGACGGGCCACTGCTACAGAAAAATGCCGACTTCCCATCACATACCTCCACGCCGCAGCCCCTCCCGATACAGCCAATAGGAATAGACAATGGTGTACATTGCCACGAGGAGCACAGGCACGATGATGAAGGGGATAGCGTAGGCCGGCACGAAAACACCCAGTATGGCAATAGCGCCCGCGAGCTTGAACAGTTTAGCGCCGCGCTGCTGTATCTTCATCCACACGGTATCGCTGCTCAAAGTCCATGGCGTTCTGATCCCGATGAACCCGGAATTGCGACCCCGGTTTTCGCCTTGTGCGGGTGGCATAAAGAGTAACTACTTTTTACCGTACTACGTTAGTACAAATAGCCCAAAAGGATCGTCCAGAACGTTCGACCTGCAATAAGGAACAATTGATGAAATCCGTTCTGAGTGCGGAACGAAGTTAGGAGGAATATGACACACGCCAGAATCCAAGAGCTAATCAAGGAACGGAAGGTCTTAATCACAGATCACGCATGGGATGCGATAGACGAACGAGGAATAGAAGTGCATGAACTCGTAGCGGTCCTCGTAAACGGCGAAATAATCGAGGATTATCGGAATGATAAACCATGCCCCAGTTATTTAACCCTTGGCTTTGTCGGTCCAAGACCTATCCACGTGCTTGTGGCTTTATGTAAAGAACATATAAGAATAATAACGGCCTATGAACCGAATCCTGAAAGATGGATTAACTCCAGATTACGGAATAAAGGAGGTAAATGAAACAATGGAGCCTTGTAGCCTTTGCGGTGGAGAATTGGAAGAGAAAAAGGTTGAAGTCATTAAAAAAGCAGACGGGAAAGTAGTGGTAATAAAAGAAGTCCCTGCGTTGGTTTGCCAGCAGTGTGGAGAACGATATTTCTCGATAGATACTGTGGAACACGTCAATCAAATTTTAAAGGAAGTGAGCGAGCAGAAAGTCAAACTGCAAAAAATTCGCGCGGGCGAGCTTGATTTTAAAGCCGTTGCACTTTAAGATAAATAGTATACTTTCTTTCTCCAAGATCGCACGATGTAAAGGAATTACGTGCAAGTGCGCTTCGAGCCCTTTCTTCAGGCGGGCCACGGCTACAGAAATACCAACCGCCCATCATCTACCGACGTCCACGCCGCTGCTCCTCACGATACACCCAATACGAATAGGCAACGGTGTATACCGTGACGAAGAGCACGGGCACGATGATGAAGAGGATAGCGTAGGCCGGCACGAAAACACCCAGTATGGCAATAGCGCCCGCGAGCTTGAACAGGTTCGCGCCGCGCTGATGCGTTTGCGTCCATACGGTATCGCTGCTCAGCGTCCATGGCGTCCGGATCCCGATGAACCAGTTCCGCTTCGCGTGCTCGAGCATGATCCCGATATAGTAGAAGAGCAGCCCGCAGCCGATGCGGAGCGTCAGGTTGGGACTGATCTCGAGGCCGCTGTTCCACAGGATGATCTGCAGGTGTATCAGGAGCATAAAGAGGCAGAAGACCACGATAAAGCCGCCGTAATAGGGCCGAAACGCTGCTATGTTCGCTCTCAACGGATCGATACGCGGTACCGTCAGGAAGAGGAGCACGACACCCGCGAGCAGCAGCGGGAGCAAGAACAGGCCCCAGAAATTCGTCATGTAGCCGTCAACCTCGCCGCGCGCGTTCCAGTGCGAGGCTATCTGCTCAGGCATCTGCGGATAGACTGCGATGCTGAGCGCGAACGCGAACAGCACGAGCAGCCATACCACCAGTACGCTTTTTCGCATAGTCTACATACTCATGTCTGCAGCGGTATAAAACCCTGCAGTCCCTGGGTGTTTACTGGTGGCTTTCAAAATTCATGCGCTAGGACGGTCTCTCCTGTCATCCAACACGCTTCCTGAAACGAGCAAATATAGACCTCTTTTGGTGGTTTTTAGGGGGAAAATCTCGCCCCACCCATTTCTGGAACGTATCTAAATTTCTAATTGTAATTGTCTTTACATTCTGTTCCGCATCAATTGTTTTATCTAATATCCTAATGTAATCATTGATAATCTTGTCATCAGTAGTTAGAGGAAATGTTATTTTCAGTTCGTTGTAATCTGTCGGTTCATACTCAATACCTTTTTCATCGAAGAGGCTTAGCCACCGATTTTTATTGGGATCAAATTCGCTAGAAAGAGGGTCTGATGGGAAATAATTTGGAACGGAACGACCCGCGAATGAATACAGCTCTTCAAAAATAGCACGCGAATGGTAAAGTATATCATTATCTAAAATATCTGTTTCTAGAGAATCCATAAACAAGTAGGCGAAGTACGGGAAAACATCGGGTATCGTGTCTTTAATCTTGTTAAATTCTTGCAATGTTTTTCGATCATTCATATTGAATAGGGTTGTTAATCCTATCTTCATTATCCTAGTATTCAGCCATGGTTGCGGGAGTACTTTATTCGTTGTAAAAATGAGTTGTGGTATAGCGGAATATGTGGTATCTGTCCAGTAATTATCTGTCCAGTATTTTGTAAGTATGTTTTTCATATTATTCATAAAGCGCCCGCCAACGTCGTCAATAACTAGTGGTGCTGATGTGCCATACTGTTTGATGCTTTCAATTTTATTCGCCTTTATCTCACCCTCCTTGATGATTTTTGTAATGGGTCTGCCTGTTAGCACACTCATAAGATAGCTAGCGTAGGTGGTCTTCCCCGTGTTAGATGGGCCAAACCACCACCCAAACGGCAGCCCCTTATCCGAGAGCGCGTTCTCTTTGGATAAACATTGGTATATCAGTCCTGCGAACGGACACCAGAAGACATATAGCGCAGCCTCAAATAACGCCATTTTGCTGTTAGTAGGATCTGCGTTCTTTTCACCATAAGTATCAACGGTTTCAAAATACCGCTCAAAGAGCATCAACTCATTATATACCTTCTGCGGATCATCTGGCAAACGTGCCCTGTTGTCGATGTTGTTACCATATCTAAGTCTCACTTCTTTTTTATCTGGATATATCTTTAGTAATGGAATGCCCGTAAATTCGCCACTAAAAATCCGCTCGTAATATTCACTCGAGTCGAATATGATCTTGTTCTCCTGCTTATTAAAATCGAAAGACTTGAGTTTATCATATCTTTTTTTAATGGCTTTTGCGGTTATTTGGTTTATACCGTCTAATGAATATTCAATTCGCGGGGATACTAGCTTGTCCTGGTCTAACAAGTTATCGGAGACATAAATTACAGCGTCCAAATACTTTCCTTTGTCTATACTAACGCCGTCCTGAATTACATACTGCTTTATTATTTCTAAGCGGTCTGTTTCGTTTTCCTCTGCAATCATTTGCGATAAACTGTCTAAAAATAGCTTGGTGCCTTGCTTGTGCTCCTCGTAAACATCAAGATACATATCTTTATACGGCGAATTGAGGATGTCGCGGAATATGACCACCGCGTTTTTTTGTTGCGAGGCGTTTTGTGCGTTTTCAGTCAAATTGGCACTCCCGACCACGAAGTCGAGAGAACCGTCACGCCGAATTAAATACACTTTGGAATGGATCGTCTTATGGCCTTTTTCGGGGTAATAACATTTGAGTCTGCCTTCGGTTTTCAGCTTTTCTAGTTCATCTATTGTCTCCACTTTAACGTTCAGGGGGAATTTTTCGCTGTTGATAATTTCTATTTCCTCCAGATTTTTCTCCTTGAACATCTTCAATATCAAATCTGGGGACGCACCGAAGGTCACGCCTTTAATGCCCGTTACACCAGCGAAGAACAAGTCGTTGAATTTCTTTTTCGTGTCTATAACAACCACCTCGTGATTGGGGATTATAAATGGTGATTGTAATCCAAAATTATTACTTTGTTTAGTTGGAAATTCATAGGATTCCTTTCTCCATTTATCTGTTTCTTTTACATTAGGTTCTTCGTCCATTTCAAATAAATTTGGTATAGCTGCTCCTAGAGTGAGGTTTGCTTCATCGATTTTTCTTTTCTTTCTTGCCATGTTACGAATCAATAATGCTCTATTTTAAAAAATAGTTCTATTAAATTGTTTTTTTATTTTGAGATTTTTTGGAAGGTACTATCGTTGGTTTGTTTACTTCTCTCATAATTTTTCTAATAGATATTGCCGTTCTCTCGGAGATCATTATCCAATTCCGCTCCAAAGACTAGTCATCGATTATTTCCCTTCCAAAAGGTCCGTTTTTATTTTCAGTCTTTGGGCTTTTATTTACCTCCACTCACACCCCCTAACAAAAGCACTTACCAACCCCCCTATGCTATTAAAATTCTGTCCTTATTTAAGCTTTTCGGTTGCCTGGTGGTTGTCAAATTGTTGGGGGTTGGTGATTTACTGGACTCATCACAAGCTGTATTTTCCACCCGTGCGGCATAATTTTCGAGCCGATTTGCCTGTAGCACCCATTAACTTTACCACCTCAATCAAACGATACATTTATATGGTAAGTTAGACGATAGCGGTTTATAGGGGGGTTCTGTCGTCAACAAATAGGTGGTGAATATGGGTATTACCTTAGCGCAAATCTTAAACCTCGTAGGCCTGTTGAAGGATGAGGGAGACGCAAAAGAACGGTTCAGAACATTCCTTAAAGACAACGTCAAGGATGTAGGCCAACTACGAGACTATATATATGAATGCCTGAGAAGTTCAGGCGATCAATATAACCGTGCTCTGCAGGATTTGGTGAATCATCTAGCTACTTTTCTCGGCTTCGATTCAGTTTTCGGTAGATACCACGGAATAACAGGAGAAATTGGATTCGACGGGCTATGGAAATCGCCCACCGGTTTTTTTATCGTTGCTGAAGTCAAGACGAGTGAAGCATACGCCATCAAGACCGCGCCACTCCTTGGGTACATAGATGCTTTGATTTCCGATAATCAGATACCAGATCGTGAGCATGCGTTGGGTCTTTACGTAGTTGGACGTCCTGACGCAGACCTGAGACAACTGGAGCATGCGATCATTGCTGAGAAGAGATCACATCAGCTCCGTACAATATCTGTCGAGTCCCTTCTATCGCTCGCCGACCTGTATAACGAGTATGATGTTAGCCACGAAGACGTTCTTGCAGTGCTCAAACCTTCCTTGGCGAATGTGGATCCTGTTGTTGATATGATGGCACGGCTCGTTGCGCAGCGACCGCCCCCGCCCGAAGATAAAAAAGAACAACCAGAAGAAGAAGAAGAAATTCCTGCTGAACGGTCATATTGGCTTACGCCTGTTAGAAGCGATGAAGAGCAAACTGCCGATGAGGTTATCGAAAGCCTTGTGAAAGAAGAGCATATTTATGCGTTCGGCGAGCGTACGCCTGGTCGACGAAATATAAAGCCAGGAGATCTTATCTGCTTTTATTCGACAGGTAAGGGAGTCGTTGCTCACGCTCAGGTTGCTTCGCTACCCGAATACAAGGTGCACCCCAAGGTTCACCATTCGGATAAGTATCCCTGGGTATTTCGTGTTAAAGATGCGCATCTCTACTTAGATGACCCTGTTATCATTGACGCAGCCTTAAGGGGCCAGTTAGATGCGTTTAAAGGTCGAGAGGACAAAGCATGGGCGTGGTTCGTCCAAGCGACGCGAAGAGTAAGCGAGCATGATTTTCGATTGCTAACACAGCGATAACCAAGGAGAAATGAGCAAAACAAATCTTGTTAATTCTCTGATAAAGGATGTTAAGGAACGGTTGACACTGGACGGCAAGAACAGAGTGTTTAACGAAGGAGAGAAACTCCGTCCAGACTTCATGAAAGAACCAGCAGAGGCTGAGGCATTCACACGCGAATTCGTGATTGATAAGATTTTCACGGCGCTAGATTTGGAGAAATTACCAGAAAAATCCTTTGATACCCCTGGCAGCCATCGCAGCGTAGATTACCTGATCAAAAGCGACAGAGGCAAGTTCCTTGTTGAGGCGAAGCCACTGAATGCCGACTTGATAAAAGGCAAAGATAGCGGCGTCAATCAAATACAAGGCCTGTTCAGACTCGTCGAAGTGAAAGAAAATTATAATTTTGGTGTGGCGACAAACGGCTTGCACTGGGTCTTTATTGACAAGAATGGCGAAATAGTGAGCAATCTGCAATTAGAAACGCAGTTTGACCAGATCAAGGATTTTCTGGCCGGTAAAGAGAAGGTCGTTTCGCCAAAGACCGAAGAAGAGATCAGCAAGAAGTTCTACGGCTGGTATAACGCGCTGTTACATGGTGGTCGCTACAAGGATCACGAGAACAAAACCAGGACAATATCTGAAGCGGATTGTTTGGTAAACAATGTCATCGGCGTAAAGGACTTGGAAGAGCGGGAGCAGATAGCGCAGGTTGTAACGAACCGATTGATTTTCATCAAGTTCTTACAATCGAAAGGAATTATTGGAGAGGATATCCTTAGTTTTCTTACTAAAGCTGAAGAATACGAACTCATGCCTAAATTGCGACAGTTATTTTTTAGCGTTCTTAATACGCCGAACGATCAACGAGAAGATATTATTGAGCAGTTTAAAGATGTCCCGTACCTAAATGGTAGCCTGTTCACCCATATTGAAGTAGAAAAGAAGCATGTAGATTATAAAATCAAAGCTGAAATTTTGAGGGAGATAATAAGATTCTTAGACAGCTTCAGGTTCGTCCATAAGGAGCAGTTAGACAACGTTTATTCGATTGATCCGGAAATCCTGGGCTATATCTTTGAACGTGCGATGACTGCCACAGATAGGAAGGGCACCGGCGCGTATTACACGCCCAAGTTTGTAACGAAATACATCTCAGAGCATACAATCTATCCGTTCATACTGGATAGAGCAAATGAGATCCTCAGGACCGAAAAAGGTTATCGAGAGACCGAATTACTGAAAGACCTCGAAGAGTTGTTTATTCTCCCAGCTACGACCTTGAAAGAGCTTTGGAACAAGGTCATCCTGAAAATAAAAGTTTTGGACAACGCCTGTGGCTCAGGGGCTTTCTTACTTGCCGCGGCGAATATCCTTTTCGAGTTGAACAGACGGATAGATGATAAATTACAGCTGGGAAACTCAGACATCGCATTGAAGAAGTTGATTTTAATCAACAATCTTTATGGTGTGGATATCAATCCGAACGGCATCGAGATCGCCAAATTACGACTCTGGCTCTGGCTTGTCGATTCCTACGAACCCAATAAAGTCGAAGCATTGCCCAATATCGACTACAATCTTTGCGTCGGGAACAGTTTAATCGGGTACATGGATGTAAGCGAGTTCAGAGGCTCGGAACTCACGCTTACGGCATGGCTCCTGGATGAAGAGAAAACCACATTGGAGACTCTGCTTCTAGAAAGGAACGACTTGATACAGGAATACAAAAGGGCTGAAGGTGATGAAGCAAAAGAACTGAGTGAGTCTATAAATCGATACGATGAGCGAATAAGCACACTGCTTAATGCCAATCTTCATCGACAATTTCGAGAGCGCAATATACCAATAACCAGGGAGGAGTTTTTACGATTAAACCCGTTCCACTGGGGTTTTGAGTTCTACGAGGTCTTTGATCTAGAGAAGCCGAAAGAAAAGCGCGGGTTTGATGTCGTCATCGGTAATCCGCCATACGTGCGACAGGAGTCACTTGGTGAGCTGAAAAGGCATTTTAAGGATCAATACACGGTTTATCACGGTGTCGCTGATCTTTACGTCTATTTCATCGAGCGAAGTCTTTCATCACTGAATGATAATGGAATCTTCTCGTACATCGTCGCGAACAAATGGATGCGTGCGAACTACGGCACGCCGCTGCGAAAATGGCTGAAACGGCAGTGTATCGAGGAGCTTATCGACTTTGGCGACCTGCCGGTCTTCCAGGCAACGACCTACCCCTGCATCATCCGCATCTCGAAGAATACGCCGAAGCCGACCTTTGCCAAGACAGAAGTGAAAACGCTCAATTTTACCAGCCTTGATGAGTACGTTAACAAGCACGAATTTGCGGTAAACCGAACGGGATTAGACGATTCCGGCTGGTCGTTAGTGGACGAAAAGACGCAAGCGCTCCTGAAAAAGATACGTCTCAAAGGAGTGCCGCTGGGCGATTACGTCAACGGGAGAATTTATTACGGCATAAAAACGGGTCTCAACGAGGCGTTTGTGATCGATGCCGCGACGCGAGACAAACTGATTCAGGAAGATCCTAGGAGTGAGGAGTTGATTAAGCCTTTTTTGGTTGGTAGGGATATTAAGCGCTATCAGCCACCGAAAAGCGAGCGGTATTTGATATTTACTCGTCGTGGTGTGGATATTGACCGATATCCTGCTTTAAAACGGCACCTTCTCCAATTTAAAGAGCGACTGATGCCAAAACCAAAAGACTGGAAAGGCGAAAAGTGGCCAGGCCGTAAACCCGGCGATTATAAGTGGTATGAAATTCAGGATACGGTGGATTATTACATTGAGTTTGAAAAGCCGAAAATTATTTATCCCAATATCTGTAAAAAACCGGAATTCGTTTTGGATGAAAATAATTGGTACACGAATCAAAAGTGCTTTATCATTGCAAAGCCCGATAAGTATTTATTAGGAATTCTAAACAGTTATCTTACTTATTTTCTTTTTAAATCGATTCTCCCAAAATTAAGAGGTGACTTTTACGAGCCGAGCTATGTGATATTTAAAGATTTCCCTATAAGAACAATCGACTTCTCAGTTCCTGCAGATAAATCCCTACACGAGAAACTGGTTACGTTAGTGGAGCATATGCTTAGGCTTCACGAGCAATTGTCCAAAGCAAGGACAGAGCCGGATAAAGCGGCACTGCAACAGCAGATCGAGGAAACAGATCGGCAAATAGATAAGCTGGTCTACAAGCTGTACGATCTCACTTCGGACGAAATAGCCGTTATTGAAGAGAGTTGTTTGAGGTAGGAACCAAAGCAGCTGGGCCAGACAGCGCCCAACCACAAAATTTTTAAGCTGAAGCGCTCTACGTCACTACTTACTACGGAGGGTAATGTATGGCAGAAGATGAAGCGGTGCTGAAAACGCCCGGATTCGCGTGGCGTGTTTCGCTTTCGATCGTTGTGGTGATGGGCTGGCTCGCCTTTCTCATCTTATGGGTGACCTTCTATGCCGCTGCGTTCACGCTCATTGAGAACAGTGTCATTGTCCTTGTCTCGCTGCTCATTGTGGGTGCGATACTGGGTGCCTCATGGGCGTCATGGGGCATTAAATACGGGCGAACCTGCGGGCGGCAAAAATAAACTTTTTACGATTGCTGCAACTCAGCGAAAGCGATTTGAACTTACAGCGCACAATTCTCTCTAACGAAACGATCCTGTGTTCTGCACTATGGACGAGAAAGGGGGGAGGTGTCTACTAACCCTAAACGATGAACTGTAAACTATACTGGTTGATCATGTCGGTAGCTCTTGTTGGTGTAGCGCTGCTTGCGGGCTGCGTTGGAGACAAGGAGGGTGTACCAACACCAACAACAACGCCGTCACCTGCGGCAGCACCGGTGCAGCTGCAGTTATCGAGTCCCGAGTTCGTGAACGGTGCGCGGATTCCCGTGCGATTCACGTGTGACGGGAACGATATCAACCCCGCGCTCAGGATCGAGAACGTACCGGCGGGAACGAAGAGCCTGGCGCTCGTACTCGAAGACCCGGATGCACCGCGCGGCACGTGGGTCCACTGGATCGTCTATAACATTCCGGTGACCCTGTGGATCGACGAAGATACTGTTCCGGGCACGCAGGGCACGAATGATTACGGCGTGCAGCAGTACCGGGGGCCCTGTCCACCATCAGGCACGCCGCACCGGTACGTCTTCAAACTATACGCGCTGGATACCGAGCTGGATCTGGGCGCGAGCGTTAACAAGGCCGCGCTTGAACTGGCCATGCAGGGCCATATTCTCGACACTGCCGAGCTGAGCGGCTCCTATTCACGCCTAAGTGGTGCAGCCCGAACCACTGCTACACGCACACTTGATCAGTCCGCTTGAATGATTTTTAATTCTGATCCCGTTTACTGGTCCCGTTTTATGGTTGGCCGAAAAGGTCCATAAGGAGGGCCTTGCCCTGTTTTGTTGGTCGGGAGGGTTGATAAGGGGGGGTCTGGCCCCTTATTTACTGAACCGGTCGAAAAGCTTATAATCCACCCGTGCCTACTTACTCCTTGGGAGGTCACATGAGTACAGGCGTGAGATTTTGGGGGCTGGTTGTGGGTTTAATAGTTATCTGTACGATTTTTGGGGTGGAGCGCTTGCTGAGCAGATAGTCGAGGATCCAGGGAGTTCTGAGCAAGTATCTCAAATTAGCGGAAATAATGAGAACCCAAAACTGCTTTTCTTTGATAATTTCAGCGCAGATACTGGCATGTGGAAGTATATGGGCGACGCGTATCGAGATCCTGTAAACGAATATGTGGTCCTTACAGAGAATATAAATGGACAGGTAGGCGTTATGTGGCTTAATCGGCGTATAACCTCTCCGTTTACCATTGAGTTCACATACAGAGCTGGTGGTGGCTCAGGTGGAGATGGCTTAACATTTATGTTCTACAAACAAACTAATTACGAACCAAGTGATGGCAGTTATTTAGGATTTATGAATCGAAACGGAATACCAGTCTCTGGTTATGCACTCGAATTTGATAACTGGCCGAATGACTGGGATTCTTACTCTAGCCATATTGCACTCATCAAAGATGATGTAAACAATCATTTAATCTCTGTTAATGATCCCCGAACCGAGGACAATCTCTGGCATGATGTCCGAGTTGTCAGTAACGATTCTGAAATTCGGATTGCTGTGGATAATTCTACCTTATTCAACTGGCGAGGAACACTTAACACCACGTACGGGGGCTTTGGGTTTAGCGCATCAACAGGAGATGCAAATAACTGGCATATCCTGGATAATGTGGACATCACAGCAGAGTTCGAGCAGCCGATACCAGATGCATATGAACCTGATGATACCTATTCCCTGGCGAACTACATTTCTGTTGATGGCACCCGGCAAGCTCATGATTTTCACGTTCCGGGTGATCAGGACTGGCTGAAGTTCAATGCCACCGGCGGCAGCTCCTACACCATTGAAACCTCGGACCTTGGACCTGAATCAGACACCGATCTCTATCTCTATGACACTGCGGGAACTACAGAGATACGGCATGATGACGATAGTGGCTTCGGGTTGGCATCGAAAATCAACTGGTACTGTGGCGATTCAGGCACCTATTACATACTGGTGAGACACTACAGCCCGTTCGTGTCCGGTCCAGAAACGAGGTACAATATCTCAATAAACCAGACTATTCTGCCTGCTCGATTCACTGATGTATATGCTGATCGCGGTCTGGATACTGATAGCAATGGCCTTTACGACTACCTCGCGATCGACGTCGGCGTAAATGTCACTACTGCCGGAAATTATTCTGTAAGAGTTGATCTTCACGCGCTTGATGGAACTCATGTGACTGAGAACAGCACGTACCGTTACCTTACAGCAGGCGACCATACTGTCACTGTTTTGTTGGATGGAATGGACATCCGCAGGAATAAGATAAATGGCACATTCGTGCTTGATGATGTATGGCTTCTGAACGACAGTAAGATTTTGTTAGATTATAGAGATGACCCATATATTACGCACTATTATAATTATACAGATTTTCAGCGTCCACCTGCTGAATTAGGCAGAGCTTTTGGAGATTATGGTCTCGATACTGATAGCAACGGGCTTTATGATTATCTTGTTATTGAGAAACAGATAAATGTAACAACTTCTGGAGACTATAGATTGGACGGCTATCTCATGAATGACACTGGGTACGAGATAGAATCAAATTACAACTATACATACCTGACCGCGGGATTACACAACATTTCGTTAAGATTTGACGGCTGCAAGATATTCAGTTCAAAGAGCACGGGCAATTTCACGGTTTACATGGAGTTATACGGCTACTTAACTTCTGGCGCAGTAGCTTCTATGGATTCAGAACGTATAGAAAAACCGCTTGGAGAGACGGAGATTGTTATAAAACCGCAGTTAGCAGAGATTAACGATGATTTCGCCCGGGGAAGTAATCCTGTCGCCGTTGGTGCACAACAACCGGTTGGTGTAAGCTCGTGGTGTTGGCTCGACGTAGCTGAGGACATAACAAACTTTTATAGCTATACGCAGTTCGAACGACCACCTGCTCAATTCAATGATATTTATTCTGATCACGGTTTGGATACGGATAGCGATGGCTTTAGCGACTACCTCGCTATCGATGTTGGCATAACCGTAAGCAACTCGGGATATTATAGAATAAGTGGCTCGCTGTACAACAGCAGTGGCAATCATGTTGATTCGGTCAGTAATTATACCACGTTAGATGCTGGCAATCAAACGGTTCAGTTAAGGTTTAGTGGACCAAGAATTTGGCAGACCCAAATGAACGGCACATTCGATCTACGGTATTTGAGCTTATACGCACTGTTTCGGGGCGAGATTGATCACCGGTACTACGCATACACTACCAACCATTATAATTACACCGATTTCCGCCCGCCCGCGGTATTCATGCCAGGCGCAAGGGATTACGGCTCTGATGAGAACAGCAATGGACTGTATGATTATCTTGTTGTTGAGAAACAGATAAATGTAACAACTGCTGGTAACTATGAACTGGACGGGTATCTCATTAATGATACTGGGTACAGAATAGACGAAAAATACAACTACACGTACCTTGACGCTGGTTTAAACAATCTAACGTTAAAGTTTACAGGCTATAAAATATACGATTCAAAGAGCACCGAGAATTTCACGGTTCGCATGGATTTATACGGTTATGTAACTCCTGGCTTAATTATTGCGGAAAATAGCGAAAAACCACTTATAGAGACGGAGGGTAATACCGGACCGTGGTTAATAGAAAGTAATGATGCAAATATCTCCCGGGATAGTAAACCGCTCGCCGTTAGTTCGCAACAACCCGTGGGTAGCTCGTGGGGCTGGCTTGATTCTGCAGAAGACCAGACAAGCTTTTATAGCTATACGCAGTTCGAACGACCACCTGCTCAGTTCAATGAGTTTTATTCTGATCACGGTTCTGATACGAACAATGATAGCTTTTACGACTACCTCGCTATCGATGTTGGCGTAACCGTAAACGAGTCAGGGTATTACAGGATTAGCGGATCTCTTTACAACAGCACAGGCGGGTACCTTAATAGGGTCAGTAACTATACCACGCTAAATGCGGGCAATCAGATAGTTCGGTTAAGATTTGATGGCCCAGAAATCTGGCAGACCCGGACGAACGACACATTCGATTTGAGGTATTTGGGCTTATATAACGCAAACGACTGGTATCAGCTTGATCACCGGGACTACGCATACACCACCGACCACTATAATTACACCGATTTCCGACCGCCAGCGGTATTCCTGCCCGGCATAAGGGATTACGGCTTTGATGAGGATAGCAACGGGCTTTATGATTATCTTGTTGTTGAAAAACAGATCAATGTAACAGCTGCTGGGAACTATGAATTGAACAGCTATATCACTAAGGCGGGGTACTGGCTAGAATCAAACACCTATACGTACCTGAGCACTGGTTTACACAACGTTACGTTAAAGTTCAGCGGCTATAAGATATACAATTCAAAGATAGCCGGAAACTTCACGCTTTACACAGACTTATACGGAACTTCAATTGATGACCCGCTCTCTGCTTCTATCGATTCTAAAAATATAGAAAAATCGCTTGTAGAAAAGGAGAATATTATAGGTCTGAGGTTGGCAGACAGTAATGATGCAGATATATCAAGCCCGGATAAACCTTTCGCTGTTAGTTCGCAACAACCAGTGGGGGTAAGCTCGCGGCGCTGGCTTGATTCAGCACAAGACCTAACAAGCTTTTATAACTATACCCAGTTTGAGCCACCTGTACCAGATGCGTATGAACCCGATGATAACTATTCTCTGGCAAACTACATTTCTGCTAATGGTGCCAAGCAAACTCACGATTTTCACGTTCCTGGCGATCAGGACTGGCTGAAGTTTAATGCCCCCGGGGGCAGCTCGTACACCATCGAAACCTCTGACCTTGGACCTGAATCAGACACCTACCTCTATCTCTACGACACCACGGGAACTACAGAGCTAAAGCACGATGATGATAGTGGCGTCGGGTTGGCATCGAAAATCAGCTGGTACTGTGGCGAGTCAGGCACATATTACATAAAGGTTAGACATTTCAGTATTCTAGCCTCCGGTCCAGAAACGAGATACAATATCTCAGTGGTTCAGGTTTTCTTCGACACCGGTCCCTCAGCCTATCCGTACCCAAGCCTCTCCGGCACCCACAACGGCACCATCACGCCCTTCTATAACGTTACCGTCTCCAAACTGTATACCTACCCCTGTCCCGGCACGGGTGGCCATACCGAATACGTGAACATTTGGAAGGGGACCACACCAATCGCAGAGAAAACCTGGAGCGGTTATTTCGGTGAATGGCAAACCATAACATTCGATGAATCATTCACCCTCTACGCCAACGAGACCTACAACTACACCATTCGCACGGGTTCCTACCCGCAGATCATCCATACTAGAACACTACACACCGATAACGGCTGGATAAATTGCACTGAGTTCACCGATGCAAACGGTCACACGTACGATAACGGGATACCCGCGATAAGACTGTGGACAGATTAAGGACGGGAGAATTGATAAGAGGGGTCTGGCCGCTTATAACGGACCCGGCGGGATTCGAACCCGCGATCCCCGGCTTAGAAGGCCGGTGCTTTATCCGTGCTAAGCCACGGGCCCTTTTTTCCTTTCTCTCTCGTTCGTTTTTCTTCGTACCGATGTTAAAAGCGCCTTCGCCAATAAAAGAAAAGTTTTATCAGCAGAAAAAAGCGTGATTTGTTCAGAGAACGTCCCGATGACCACCGCCTCTGAGCTGACCCCGATGATGCAGCAGTACTACGAGATCAAGTCGAAGTACCGCGACGCGCTCCTGCTCTTCCGGGTCGGTGACTTCTACGAGACTTTCGGTGAGGACGCTAAAATCGCCGCACGCGAGCTGAACATCACCTTGACCGCAACGGGCCGTGGCAAGGGCGCGGCCCGGAAAACGCCCATGGCCGGTGTGCCGTACCACGCCGTCACCCCGTACATCAAGCAGCTGATCAAGAAGGGGTATAAGGTCGCGATCTGCGAGCAGATCACGGATGCCGCGAGCGGCGAGGTCGAACGGCGCGAGGTCGTGCGGCTCATTACGCCCGGGACGGTCATTGAGGACACGCTGCTCGAGGAGCGGGTCAGTAACTACCTGATGTGTGTGAACCTGCTCGAAGGGCTCGTTGGGATCGCGATCGTGGACGTCTCCACTGGCGAGTTCGCCGTTACCGAATTCACAGACGATGAGACGCACACGTCACTGGTGACGGAGATCGAGCGTGTGCGACCCGCGGAGATCATCATGCCCGATTCGCTCGTGCTCGAGCCCGTGCTCGACCAGGAGCTCGCTACTATCTCACGGTATGACGATTACTATTTCGCGTTCAATACCGCGTTTACCACCCTGATCAACCATTTCGGGGTCATCTCGCTCGACGGCTTCGGCTGCGGCGAGCTCAAGGCCGGCATCTCCGCTGCGGGCGCGGTCATCGCGTATCTCCGTGATACGCAGAAACGGGTGCTCGCGCATATCAAACCGCTCAAGACCTTCTTCGTCTCTGACTATATGGTGCTCGATAGCGTCTCGATACGCAACCTCGAGCTCTTTCATAATATCCGCGACGGTACAGCTCGGGGCACGCTCGTGAGCGTGTTGGACAAAACACTGACTGGTATGGGCTCGAGGCTGCTGAAGAAGAACCTGCAGTTCCCGCTGCTCGATACGACCGAGATACAGCGGCGGCAGGATGCGGTACGTGAATTATATGACGACATCCTGCTCCGGGAATCGCTCAAGGACGTCTTCCGGGAGACCCACGATATCGAGCGGATCGTCAGCCGGATCTCGTACGGTAATGCGAATGCACGCGATATGATCGCGCTCAAGCGCTCGTTACAGCACGGTGAAACACTCCAGAGCATCCTGAAGAAGTGCCGCGCGGCAAAGAGCAAAGATGCGCTGCGTGCCCTGAAGTCGCCCGCCTACTCGGAGGTCGTTGCGATGATCGAGCAGAGCATCCAGGAGGAGCCGCCGCTCACCGTAAAGGAGGGCGGCGTGATCAAGCCGGGGTTCAATCCCGAGCTGGACGAGCTGCGGACGATCAAGCACGAAGGCCGGCAGTGGCTCGCGGACTTCGAGGAGCAGGAGAAACTGTGTACCGGGATCAAATCGCTCAAGGTGGGCTATAATAAGGTCTTCGGGTATTACGTCGAGGTGCGGAAGACCTGGTCGGAGAAGGTGCCTGAGTCCTATATCAGGAAGCAGACGCTGAGTGATGCGGAACGGTACATCACGGAGGACCTGAAGGAGTACGAGGCGAAGGCCCTGAGCGCGGAGGAGCGGATAAAGGAGCTCGAGTACGAGCTGTTCGAGCAGGTGCGGAAAGCGGTCGCGCGACATGCCAAGCAGATCCAGGAAGCGGCAAATGCGATCGCGGAGCTGGATATGCTCGTCGCCTTCGCGGACGTCGCGGCCGAGAACAGCTACTGCTGCCCCACCGTCACCGAGAGCGACGAGATCGTCATAACGGGTGGTAGGCACCCGGTCGTTGAGAAGCAGGTACGGGAAGGGTTCGTGCCGAATGACGTCCGCATCGGCGGGGCTGTCCGTCTGATGATTATCACGGGTCCGAACATGAGCGGCAAGTCCACCTTCATGCGGCAGGTCGCGTTGATCGTGCTGATGGCGCAGCTCGGGTCGTTCGTGCCCGCAGCGGACGCGAAGATCGGGGTCGTCGATCGTATCTTCACCCGCGTCGGTGCCTACGACGACCTCTCGATGGGCCAGAGCTCGTTCATGGTCGAGATGAGCGAGACGGCCAATATCCTCAATAATGCGACCGCACGCAGCCTGATCGTGCTCGATGAGATCGGCCGCGGCACGAGCACGCTCGACGGCGTCAGTATCGCATGGGCGGTCGCGGAATACGTCTCTGAGCGCATCCAGGCGAAGACGCTCTTCGCTACACATTTCTACGAGCTCACCGAGCTGGCCGATCTGCTCGAGGGCGTGCATTGCTACAACGTCTCGATCAAGGAGGTCGCCGATGAGGTATTCTTCATTCGCAAGGTGGTCGAAGGCCGCGGCTCCAAGAGCTACGGGATTCAGGTTGCGAAGCTCGCCGGGCTGCCCGCTGCTGTTATCAGCTCCGCCAGGCAGGTGCTGCAGCGTATGGAGCACGAAGCGGAACGGGCAGGCACCGGCGCTGAAGAGCGCGCCCCCGCGCCGCTGGTGGAGAAAGAGATCATGGTGCAGGAGCATCCGGTGCTCGAGGAGCTGAAGACGATCAATATCGAGCAGATCTCGCCCATTGAGGCGCTTAATCTGCTCCATGAGGTGCAGAAGAAGCTATGTGGATACCCGTAATCGACATACAGATCTGCAAGGGCTGCGGCGATTGCGTTACGGCCTGTCCCGATAACGCGATCGCGATCACTGACAAGAAGGCGGTGATCGATTATCAGGGCTGCACCTGCTGCGGCGTCTGCAACAACATCTGCCGCCATGGCGCGCTCACGATAACAATACCGGAGATGCCCGCGAGTCTCGCGGACGGTGTGCAGCTGCCCACGTTAAGGACCGAGCTGAAGCAACTGAAGCAGGACATGAAAGAGCTGCGGAAAGCGCTGCGACGATACCCGGTCTAGCAACGTTTAAAAAACCTGAATATCTTTTCACTATATATCATGGCAGCACCAAAGCGGAAGTACGAGTCGCGATTCAAGCCGTGGATCGTGCATCAGGGTCAGCCAATTCTGGGCACGGGCCGGGCACAACTGCTCCGTGATATTCAGGAGCTGCAGTCCATTCGCAAAGCTGCAGATAAGCTCGAAATGCCCTACCGGTCCGCGTGGGAGCATATCCGGAAGATCGAGGACGCTATCGGGACGCCCGTGGTGAAGACACACCGGGGGGGTGCGCAGGGCGGTGGCGGTTCTGAGCTGACCGAAGAGGGCAAGCAACTCTTACACGAATACGATCGCTACGAGCGGTATTTAGAGGGGCTTTCGGCCGATGAAGAGCTCTGGGAAGCGCTCCAGTTCAAGGTCAGTGCACGGAACAAACTCTCCGGTGTGGTGAAACGGGTCACGATCGGCGAACTCGCCGCTTCTATACGTATCGAAATCGAGACGCCAGCAGTGCTCAAAGCACTGATCACGAAGGAGGCCGTGGACGAGCTCGATATAGACATCGGCGACGAGGTGGAAGCGGTGATCAAAGCCACCGAAGTCATGATCGCCAGGGACTGACGAACGAAAGAACGAACGCGCACCGTTAGTCTATCTAGTTACTCGTTCACCTCGAAGCCCTCGACGCTGAGTTCCCCACCTTCCTTCTCCATCAACTGCTCCACCTTGTATTCCGCCTCATCCAGCTGCTTGTTGCAGAGCTTGCAGAGCTCCATACCTTCCTGGAACATCTTCAGCGATGCGTCCAGTGAGAGATTGCCCGCGCCCAGCGCCTCCACTATCGCCTCCAGACGCTTCAGCGCGGCTTCAAATGCGATCGCTTCGCCTGCTTCCTTTTTTACCATTTCCACACTCTCCTTACCACGCGTGCACGCTTGGTTCCGCTGGACTGCTGCACCCTCGCGGTTCCAGCCGTGCCGCCTGCAAAAGCCGGCGCGTGGGTGATACCAACCAAAGAAACGATTGATACGGTAAAGACCTTCATGCGTGCCGCACCCACCATAACGTTTAATACATCTCCCTTCGGATAGTAATAAACGTACCGATGGGGCTGATTGGTCTCCGGTTAGATAAACAGAGCCAGGAATCATGCCGGTGAAAGAGTTAGAGCGGATAAAAAACGAGCATGTGATCCACCTGAAGGGTGTGCTCCAATCCACAGACGGCGGGAAGACCTGGGTCGTCGTCAAGCAGGACGCTGTCGTGAATACCTCGGGCCAGCCACTCTCCGTTAACCTGCAAGGCCTCGTGCTCAAGCGCGCTAAGAGAAATAAACGATATTCCGTGGATAAGTACGACCCGCTAAAAGATCTGGCTGAGCATTCCGATGCAACTGATACAGAAGCGATGACACAATTACTCAGTCACTGGTATGACTCGCAAGAGTGAGTCACAAACTCGTTATGGTGGTTCTGGCGCCTTTGTGCGCTTCTTACTCTTCACGTCCGAGACCGCCTCACCGTCCGCAAAGAGGATCTTGAGCGCATCACCCACCGCAAGCTCATCTACGCTCCGTACGAGCGTCCCCTCGGGCACTTTCGTGCAGATGCTGTAGCCACGGTCGAGGATCGCTAGCGGGCTCAAGGCCTCTAATCTGCCTGCAAATGCCAGCACGCTCTTACGGTGCAGGCTCGTGAGGTGCCGCAGCTCCGCTACCATCGCCCGCTTCAGCTCATCGATCGTCTGCCGGTGCTGATTGATCCGCTCTTTCGGCGTGCGGAACAGGAGATTCTTCTCCGTCGCCTCCAGCCGCTTTCGATAGAACTCGAGCCCTTTATAAACGTTCTGCCGCAGCTGCAACTCCAGCGACCGCAAATTACGCGCCAGCTCCTTTGCATCCGGGACGACGATTTCGGCTGCTTCCGACGGCGTTGCCGCGCGCTTGTCCGCGACGAAATCCGCGATGGTGAAGTCCGTCTCATGCCCTACTGCGGAGATGACAGGAATTTTCGATGCGAAGATCGCACGTGCCACGCACTCTTCGTTAAAGGCCCACAACTCTTCCAGTGAGCCGCCGCCGCGGCCCACAATGAGCACGTCGATACGCTCCCGGTCCATACTGCACCGGTTCATCATACGGATCGCATGCGCGATCTGAAGCGATGCACCCTCGCCCTGCACCGCTACGGGCGCCAGCAGGATATGAACGTGCGGGAACCGCTTCTTCGTTACCTTCAGCATATCACGAACAGCCGCGCCACTGGGTGAGGTGACCAGCCCGATGCGGCGCGGGAAACTGGGTATCGGCTTCTTGTACGCAGGATCGAACAGCCCCTCCGCTTTCAGCCGCTTCTTGAGCTGCTCAAATGCCAGATACAGCGCCCCCAAACCCGCCTCCTGGAGTTCCGTCACAGACAACTGATACTTACCACGTTTCTCATACACGCTTATCCGACCGCGGGCAATCACACTCATCCCGTCTTCCAATCCGAACTTCAGGCCGCGGCTATTATCCTTGAACATGACACACGGGATCTCAGCATATTCATCCTTGAGCGTGAAGTACTGGTGGCCGGAGGTCGGCTGGCTGAGATTCGAGAGCTCACCCTTTACATAAATATCGCGCAGCTCCTTGTCGTCTTCCAGAATATGGCGTATCCGGCCCGTAATCTCCTGGACCGTGTAGATTCGCGGTTCCTTCACACCGCCCACCGAGTTCACCTTCTCGTCCACTTCCAGTACCCGCTCGAGCACGCGAGCGTTCTCCGGATGACAGACCGCTTGAGGCTTATCGTCACGCGTATACAGGAAATCCAGCAGGTTACCACTTACCTTGTGAGGCTTTGCCATCTATTCGCTATCCCACCAGGCTCTTCACATACAGATCTTCATAGATCGGCCCTCTGGGCGTGAGGGTGCTCTTCTTCAATTTCAACGAGTCTACTCGCATCGGTCCCAGGTCCGTCGCACGCAACTCCGTGATCTTCAACAAGACCCGGCTGAGCTCGCTCTTTGACCTGAACGGCTTCTTAACACGGCACAGGGTCACGTGCGCACTGAACCGCTGCTCAGGTGGAAAGCCCAGCGCGTGCATTGCCACCTCCACGCCCGTCTGCAATGATTTCATCTGCGCTCCGCCCTCTTCTATACCCACCCAGATCACCCGGATAGTTCGTGCCTTCTCAGGGGCCGCTTGCGGAAAGAACCCCACACCACGGAGCTGGATCTCAAACGGTTCATGCTGAATCGTGGCCAGTGCCTCTTTTATCCGCTCAATCGCCTCATCCGGCACCTCACCGAGGAATTTGATCGTTTGGTGCGCCTGCTTCGGATCAACAAATTTGAGCGTGCCCTCTTGCAGCCCCTGCGATCCCAGTTCCTGCTGCAGTGTCTCGATTTGTGTCCTTATCTCGTCTGAGAGATCAACAGCAATAAAAGTTCTCATGTCCTCGATACCTCATTATTAAAACCCGTTAGGTAAAGGATATTTTCGCTACTTCTGGTCACGCGTCACGACCAAGGAGCCGCTTGAGCTTCGAAACTCTGGAATTCGAACGCTGCCTTCGCTCGTCCTCTCGCTCCTGGTAGGTGCGAATCGCTCGCAGGAGGTCTAACCGCCGAAACTCCGGCCAGAACGGCGCGCAGAAGTATGCCGTGCACTCGTTACCCAGCGCTTGCCAGGGTACGAAATTGCTGATCCGCAGCTCGCCGCCCGTGCGAATGATCAGATCCACCGGTGTCTTCGCGCCCGAACTCGCAGCATCGGCCTCTCCCTCTATCTGGCTGATATACAGATGCCGGGCGATCGTCTCTTCATCGATCTCCTCAGGCGCCAGGAGCCCGCGCTTCACAAGGTGCGCTAATATCCGCATTGCATCCACGATCTCCATACGGCCGCTATAAGCCACGGCCACGAACAGTTTGAACTTAGTATACCGCTCCGTCGACGCTTCTGCACGCCGTATCGCCGCGATCACTGATTCTGGCAGCAAACCAATGTTCCCGATCACGCGCATATGCACCTCGTTCTTGTGGAACCGCTCGTCCACGCAGATCTTATCAAATTCCGTCCGCATGAGCTCGAAAAGCTTCTCCAGCTCATCTTCTGTACGTGAAAAGTTCTCGATTGAGAAGGCGTAGAGCGTGAGTTGCTTCACACCGCACTCAAAGCACCACTCGATCACCCGTTCAGTGATGCCCGCGCCGTAGTCATAGCCTTCATCCGTCGAGAGCCCAAGCTTGCGCGCATACCGGCGGTTGCCATCCATGATGATCGCGACATGCTCAGGGAGCTTCCGCGCGGCTATCTCATCCTTCAGCCGTTTCTCGTATGCTCGGTATGCACGCCCACGTGCCCAGCCAACAATGTTCAAAGCGCGTCGTATCGCACCGCTCTTGATACGTTCGCCACCGTTCCGCATCGCTTCGATCGCCATCGTCATGCACCTGCCTGACCTACGAAATCCCGCACTTGTACCCGCATCGAGCTCAGGTCTACGACCGTTGCACAGCCGGGAACTGGCGTGATGTCGCGCTTCTTCTGGTACGGCGTCTGCGCCTGCCAGGTACCGGAATTGATGAGCAGCACGTTCCGGTATCTGAACTGCCCTACTGTATGCGTATGCCCGCAGTGAAAGATATCAGGGACGTAATCGATAACGCCGTAATCATGATCCTGGGGCGCAATGGCGAGGGAATTGCCGTAGATCGGCGCGAGATGACGACGCTTCAGCATCTCCACCATCGCATCCGCGGGCTTACTATACGTCAGCCGCGGGATCGCGTTCACCAGGTCGTCGTACGATTGCCCGTGATAGACGAGCACCCGGCGCCCGCCAAGTTGAATATACGCGGGACTGCTCACAAAGCTCGTCGTGGCCGGGAACAATGTTCTGATGTACTCGGGCAACGGCGGCTGCGGCTCCGCACCACGTACCGCATCATGGTTGCCCGGTGAGATAATAACGTGCAGATGCGCCGGCAACTGGTGGAAATACCTCGCCGCCACACGATATTGCTCCTCGATGTCCGTGATCATCAAATCTTCCTCCTGGCCCGGATACACGCCGATGCCATCTACCACATCGCCCGCGACCACAAGATACGGGATGTGCTGGTCTGCGGTTTCCGTCTTCAGCCATTCGACGAACCGATCCCACGCCTCTTCCAGGAAGGATGTGCTTCCCACATGCATATCAGAGATGAATACAGCATGGATACTTTTATTCCTTTCCTCGTGCTCCGCCGTCGACGGGAGCGAGGCTTGTAATGCCGAGTTCGGCAGCGGCACATCGGGGTAGAAGATCTTACGCCCGATAAAATAACCACTGGTAGCCAGGAAACCCGTAACACCGATGACCTCGTCGAGCATGAGCTCCTCCCGGGGCGATACGATTACCGGTACGCTTCCGGTAGGATCTTCCAAATCCACGCGCAGATTGCCCTTCTCCGTTTTCCGGATCGCCGATACCATGCCCACCAGGGTGAGATCCTCGGTACTCTCCCTCCCGGTCTTCAAGAACCGTATCTGTGTGCATTTCAGCCGTTTCTTGAGTATCGCGCTCAGCCGCTCATACCGGTCCATGAAGTGCGGGAGGAAAGTCTTGTGCTCGCCAACTGCGCACTGCTCGGGATACGAACGTAGTATGACGGGCGCTTCCGTGTGCAATTCCGCGGGCAGCTCCTCCTCGACCTGCTTCCCGTTATGTTCGATAAAAGCAGAGACATGGACGGGCGAGATGACGCATATCGAAGCGTCAACCGATCTCGTTACCTCTTGCGCGATCGTCTCGAGGTCGAAGTGCCAGCTCCCTTTGGCGTTCAGTCTACAGCGGGTGAGCAACGCCAGGGCTTCAGGATGTATCTGGAACCCGCAGTCTGCAAACCGCCTCACAATATCGAGTTCGTGCACACACACCCGTTCATACGGTTTTACAACCATTCCTTCAGTTTCGCTTCAAAATGAGGCTTGGGCATCGCGCCCTGGATAACATCGACCGGCTCGCCATTCTTAAAGATGAAGAGAGTCGGTATTGCCATGATCGCATATTCCGTGGCGATGCGCGGATTCTCATCCACATTCAGCTTACCGAAGACCACCTTGCCGGCGTACTCCTTCGCTAATTGCTCCAGGATCGGTGCAACCATCCGGCACGGGCCACACCAGGGTGCCCAGCAATCCACGACCACCAAAGGATGCTGCTTTACAAACGCGACGAATGTCCTGTCGGTTATTTCAACCGGATGGTCAATGACCGCTTGAGCCTGAGCTCCGCCCTCCTTCGTCGTCTTCAGCTGCTCTTCCAACTCCCGCATCTTATTCGCCCGTATACGCTCGATCTCCTGATTCTCATCGCCCCTCGCCGCGCTTACACGTTCTTTTTCTTCTCCCATGGTCTTCCCCCTTACTGTTCTTAGTGGTTACCGATTTCATTTAAAGAGCGGGGTCGTTGATAAGCTTTGTGCATAAAATGTACCGTATTGTGGTTTCCTTATTACGGTCATCGCCATCATCGTGAAAAGGGCTACCGCAGGGACCGTGCAATACGGCGTGGTTGTTGCCCCTTGTTTGCCATAGAGCTCATGCTTTGCAGTGCTGCGAGGTCACTCTACTCTTCGAAAGGGGCACGTATCTATAGGATAGTATCGTATTTAAAGACCCGCAGCAAGCACGATTTTAGGGGTGGGCGATAAACTGATGCGTTCGCAGTTAGTTACTCGCTTCGGGAGTATGATACGGCTTTGAGAATGCGCGCTCGACCAGGGGCCGGTGAATCGCATTGTACGAGCAGAACGGAATGATCCGGCCGTCCGGTGTGGCGTAATGGATGCCGCAGCGCTTGACACGGTCCATATCGTAGTTATAAGGGTCCATGAAGTGCATAGCGCCGATGAAGAGCGCTTGCCGGTGGAATTCGGCAACCGCCTCACGTGTGCCGATGCCCAAAATATTAGCGAGCAATTTCAGGGGTTCGAATCCCTCGGGTGCCTCATCCTTGTCAACGAATTTCCGTAAGGCTTGGAAGAGCCCTGCCGTTGCCCTGAGCTTCCTAATTCGCCCCCGCGAGGTCTCCTCCGCGTTCTCTTTCAGGAACTCCATGAAGCCCTCAACATCCATGAAGTCCGTAATAGGCACGAATTTGCCGTCCACCACGAATACGTAGGTCGCCGCGCCACAGTGCGGATGCACGGTGAATTCGACCTGCGGCACCTGCTTCCAGGCTTCCACGAAATGGGAGACCGGTAGGACGAACGGGACAGGATAGAAGCTCTCTGCCGGTATCTCGCCGTTGGTCTGCTCTTCCAGCAGTCGTATGAAATCAGGGATTGTTATTCTCAGCCGCTTACGCTCTGCATCATCCACACGACCCTCGAATGCGATCGGCTGCACGTTCACCCCCTTTATGATATGCAGTTTCGTTGCCGCGAACCGCATTATAGCACCGATCTGGTCGTCATTAACGCCCCGGGCAAGGGTGGGCACGAGCACAACGCTCTTGATCTCGCCTGCCCAGCAGTTATCGATCGCCTGCAGCTTTGTCTTCAACGCCGGTATGCCCCGTAATTTCTCGTACGGCGCGTCGGTAACGCCATCAAACTGCAAATAGACGGTATGCAAGCCTGCTTCCTTTAACGCATGGCAGAACTCGACGCTCTTGGACATGGCGATGCCGTTCGTCGCCACCTGAATATGCGAGAAGCCGAGCTCTCGTGCCTTCCGCACGATCTCCACGAAATTCTCACGCACTGTGGGCTCGCCACCCGCGAACTGGATCGCGGGACACGGCGGTACCTCACTCCTGAGCAGCTTCATCATCGCCACCAGCTGCTCCATCGTCGGCTCATACAGATACCCGGCAACCGCAGCATTCGCGAAACAGGTCGGACAGTGCTGGTTACAGCGGTTCGTGAGATCGATGAGTGCGAGCATCGTCGAACTCCTGTGCTCCGGGCAGAGCCCGCAATCGAAGGGGCAGCCCTTCTCCAGCATTGTAGTCTGGATACCCGCATCGCTCTCATCGGCCTCGAAGTGCCAGTTCTCGAACTTGTGATAAAGATCAGCGTCGGACCAGTAGACATCATCGAACTCGCCATGCTCCGGGCAGCGTTTCTTCATCAGGATCTTGCCGTCCTGCTCAAAAACCACCGCATCAATGACCTTGAGGCACTGCGGACAGAGCGATTTCGTCTTTTTGGGCTCCATGCATGAGTCACCGATCCACGAACGAGAGTTTATAAAAGAAGTGCGGTTATTGGTATATAAATCTACCCGGAGGGCGAGTGAAGAACGGCAATGGTAACCGCGATAGAAGCCATAACACGTATAAAAAGCGGTGAAATCTCTTGCGAAGCGCTCATAGCAGAGATTTACGAGCGAATCGAGCGGAGCAAGCTGAACTGTTACATTACCCTCACCAGAGAGGGCGCACTCGAAGAAGCACGTGAAGTTGATAAACGGCGTGCAGAACCGGATTTCCAGCGCAAAAAGTTGCTCGGTGTGCCCATTGCCATCAAGGACAGTATCTCCACGGCCGGTATTCAAACCACGTGCGCGTCGCGAATTCTGACGGGGTACGTTCCGCCCTACGACGCGACCGTAATCGAGGCGTTGAAGCACGAAGGCGCGATCATCCTTGGGAAGACGAATATGGACGAGTTCTGCATGGGCACGTCCACGGAAACGAGCTATTACGGGCCCACGAAGAACCCGTATGACCTCACGCGAGTGCCAGGTGGCTCGTCGGGCGGGAGCGCCGCGGCCGTTGCCGCTGGTGAGACGATCCTCGCGCTCGGATCTGATACCGGTGGCTCGATTCGGTGTCCCGCATCGTTCTGCGGGACCGTCGGTCTGAAGCCCACTTACGGGTCCGTATCACGCTACGGGCTCATTGCCTATGCGAATTCGCTGGAGCAGATCGGGCCGATAGCTACGACCGTGAAGGATACCGCACTGCTCCTGGACGTGATAGCAGCCCGGGATTGGCGGGACAGCACCCAGCTGAAACTCAAAACGGAAGGTGCTGCATCGAACTACCACTGCTCCTGGCTCAACGAAGCGGGTACTGAACCTGGAGCGGCGGTCACCGGGCTGCGAATCGGCGTGCCCCGTGAGTTCTTCGAGGGCTGCGACCCTGAGGTCGCACGTGCAGTATGGAACGCGATTCACCGACTTGAGGAACTCGGGGCGACCTACGAGGAGCTCAGCATGCGGAGCATGAAGTACGCGCTCGCTGCGTACTACGTCATCGCGATGTCCGAGGCGTCCTCGAATCTCGCACGGTTTGACGGGCTCCGGTACGGGCTTCGGGAGGGCAAGGACGAGGACTGGCACACGACCTTCTCGCGGATACGGGGCGACGGGTTTGGCGAGGAGGTGAAACGACGGATCATCCTCGGCACCTACGCGCTCTCCGCGGGCTACTACGGTAAATATTACCTTAAGGCGTTGAAGGTGCGGACACTGATCAAACACGAATTCGAGGGGGCGTTGAAGACGCACGATATCCTCGCGATGCCCACGATGCCGTTCGTCGCCTTTAAGCTCGGCGAACGGATACAGGATCCGCTCTCATTGTATCTCGCCGACGTGAATACCGTCTCGATCAACCTGGCGGGTGTGCCCTCACTCTCGATTCCCTGTGGATCCTCAAATAACATGCCGATCGGGCTGCAGCTCGTGGGACGGCATTTCGAGGAAGATCTGATATTGCGGGTGGCCGGAGCATATGAGCAGAGCGGCTCGTAAAACAGGATCTCGCTGGCAAGCCGAACATTCGATGAGCTAACTAAATGCGAGAGGTGTAGCAAATCCCCCGAGAGTACTCCCTGAAGAAAGCCCCAATCCCCGGCGTGAACTCGATCTCTTCGGTTCTGAGCACCTCATACCCTTTATCGACCGATTCCCGAACCTGTTTCCCCAGGCTGCACGATCGCAACTCACTTCTGAGCAAGCTGACCGCATCGGTATACCGTCGCGCCACCTCCACCACGTATCTGCCGTCCTCGATAAATAGCCGGTGCGATTGCCGGTACTGTTCCTTGAACTTCGCCGCATGATAGGCCGACGTAACGGGCGGCCCGATATGCTTCTTTATCCGCGGGAGCTCCCACACCAGCAGCTCGAAGAGCAGAAACGCTTTATCGCCCTCGGCGTATACATCGCTCCGGTAGATCTGGAATCCGTGCCGCACCATCAAAGTGATAATTGACGTTTCTGCCTTACGCAACTGCGGGAAGAGAATGTCCTCAACCACATCGGGTGCCTCGAAAACGACCAGCACGAGTTCCGTACCGCGTTCCCGCATGGTTCTCGTGAATTCTGCATCGCTCATCGGCTCGTCCCTGCGGACTTGGAAGAACTCCGGGCCCGGTTCCGCTAGGAATTCACGCGCCGCATCAATCAACCGTGAGAAGGAATACTCCGAGACCGCAGCCGCAACGTTACGCTTGGGATCGACCGGGTCGATCACGATGAGCGGATCGTGCCCTTCACCTTTATACGTGCCTTTTCCTTCAAGATCGATTCGTTCGCCATAGTGCCACTGGGCAGCGTTCTTCAATAGCTCGACAAAGGATGAATAGTGCAGGATCAGCAGCTCGCAGAGGTAACCGGCGAAGCCGCGACGACGGAGTTCTGAACCGTAAATGCCAAGGCAGGTCAGGAATTGCTTGAGCAGTAGTACTTCATCCTCGATTCCTCCGATTCGCTCCGTCACATACCGAGTATGGAACGGGGTGCGGTCCACCGCGGACTTCAACCGCGACACATCCTTGACGGCGAAGCAGGGCACCAGGTCCGCCTCGTGCTCCTGCCGGGTCGCAGGATCATAAAAATACGCGTGAATGTATGGATGCGCCGCGTATCGCTCCTCATAACGATCGGCCACGCTCCTGGCGAGCGCGAGGCCCTGCTCCTTCAACTCTTCCTCTGAGTGGGTCGTGGGGAACAGGATGAAGATGTCAATGTCCGCGTTGCCGTGCAGCCAGGTATTTCGTGCGGTCGATCCGACAGAGAGCGCACGTGCTTCCAGACCCAGCTCCGCGGCACGCGCATTAAGCAGCGTGATGATGCGCTGGACGAGTGTCTTCACGCGGTGGCGCTCATCATCCGTAGGTCTCAGCCGCTCTAGGGCCGCTGCGCAGATCCCCCGTATCGTTTCATCCTTCGTCATCTCGAACAATGAACCGGCTGAGCCTGTAGCCGCCCCCCTCAGGGAACAAGTTGGTGCTCAGCATAGTTAAGTATTCTTTCGCTGCGCAGTGCGGCAGCGGGGAGGCGACCAGCAGGCTTAAGAGCCGTGAAGATCATTCTCAATCTCATGGACGATTTCGTTACCTGGAAGAACATGGCGTTCCTCACCGATCTCTACCAGCTCACCATGTGTGCCGCGTATTTCGAAGAGGGGCGTGATGAACGTGCCTCATTCGAGTTGTTCATACGCGATATGCCCCCGCGCCGCTCGTACCTCGTGGCCGCAGGGCTGGAGAGCGTACTCGACTATCTCGAGCATGCACGATTCCCCCCGGAGGCCCTCGAGTATCTCCAGGCGAAGCGGCTCTTCACCGAACAGTTCCTCGAGTACCTCGCCAGGTTCCGCTTCACCGGCACGCTCCACGCGATCCCCGAAGGAACTCTCGTCTTCCCGAACGAGCCGTTACTCAGGGTGACCGCGCCGATCATTGAGGCACAACTGGCGGAGACCTATTTGCTGAACGCGGTTAATTTCCCGACGATGGTCGCTTCGAAAGCCGCGCGTATTGTGTATGCCGCGGAGGGCAAGCAGGTCGTTGATTTCTCGCTGCGGCGGACGCACGGGACCGACGCGGGTATGAAGGTCGCCCGCGCTTCGTACCTCGCTGGCTGCGCGGGTACCTCGAACGTCCTTGCGGGCATGAAGTACCGCATTCCGATCTATGGCACAATGGCGCATTCCTACATAATGTTCCACGAACGCGAACAGGACGCATTCGAGGCGTATGCGCGCGTCTTCCCGGGAAGCACGATCCTGCTCATCGATACCTACGATACGGTTGAAGGTGCACGGCGCTCAGTGCCCGTGGCGAAGGCGCTCGAGCTGCAGGGGAAACAGCTGCACGGTGTGCGACTGGATAGCGGCGATTTAGCCGCGCTCAGCAGAGCGGTGCGAGCGTTACTGGACCAGAACGGGCTCGAGTACGTCCAGATCATGGCGAGCGGTAATCTCGACGAGTTTAAGATCGAGCAGTTGCGTGCGCAGGGAGCGCCTATTGATAGCTTCGGCGTGGGTACCGCGATGGGAACCTCGCAGGACGCACCGGTCGTGAACGTGAATTACAAACTGGTGGAGGTCGAAGGGCCCGCGGGAGAATATCGACCCGTAATGAAGCTGAGTGCCGGGAAGATAACACTCCCCGGCCCGAAACAGGTCTACCGGGTACTGAAGAAGGGCGAATATGCCTACGACCTGATTGCGCTCTCTACCGAGGAGCTGGAGAAGATGGAAGAGCCGGCGACCACACTACTCGCGCAGTACATGGTCAGGGGGCGAGTGCTACGACGGGAGTCACTGGAAACGATCCGGAACCGGGTGGCGGAGAACCTTCTGCGGCTTCCCGCGCGCTACAAGAAGCTCACACCCGCGAAGTATCCCGTTAAGATCAGCCCCCTGCTCGCCGCGCTCTCACAGGAGCTGACCACGGCATATACCCCGGGCGCTTGAGCTGATACCTTACAGCTCAGGATGAGTGATGCCCGGCCAGCGGTTCAGCGGCTCGGTTGACCGGACGATGTGCATACCTGCGTCGGCGAACCGCTGGAAGGCCGCGTTCGCATCAGCCGTGTAGTCCATCACCCCCGGGATGACGACTGCCGAGGTGCAGTCCTCCAGCAGGTAAACATTCTCCGCTAATTTCTGATCACGTCCATGAATGCCTTCCAGAAGATCCGCAATGGTCCAGGCGACGCAGTGACTCTTGGCCTGGCCGGCGATAATGACCGCATCGAACTTTAGCAGCTCATCGATGAACTGGACATCTTTTGCCGCGATCACCTTACGGTTCTGGTCCTCCATCACTTCCGGGCCAAGAACCGAATAGTGCTCGGTAAAGGGGTTATCACCTTTCACACGGAAGTTCGGTTGACTGTATCGCGCGATGCTGTGGAAGAAGATCGCCTCATCCACCGCAGGGACAAGCGCATGGCCAATACTCCCCAGCATCACGTGGAAGGGCCAAATGGTGAGCTCATATTTGCCGCCTGCTCGCAAAGTCCGGGTATAATGCAGGAGGTACTGCCGGGCGTAGCGCTCGCCAATCCCGAGGCTGAGCCCGAGCGCCGGGTTGAACTTCCATCGACCGGTCGCCACATCATCCTCGGAGATGAGCGTGTAGGGTTCAGGGTGCTCGCCTCGTTCGTTGACCCAGAAGACGGTGTGGAAGATCTGTACCGCCTGGTGCGTGTCCATCGTCGGCGAGACCCGGGTGATCAACCCCAGGTTCCGGTAGATGAATTCGCACAATCGCCGGTTATCATCGACTGCGCCCGTTCCCGAACGTCCGGCGACGAATAACTCGAAGGCCGGTATGCAGAAAGTATTTTGCACATCGACCACCACGAGGCAGATTTTGTACCTGTCCGCGGCCGCAGGGGGTAGCTTATAGCGTTTCGCCCACTGCTCCGCTTCCCGGGCACGCACCTGATAGGGCACTTGCCAGACCTCACCTACGGTCGCGGGATCATAGTGCGGTGGAATCGGGAGTTCACGGCGCGCCATCTTCCTGTTTCTCTCACTGTGCCCTAGTCTTTTAGGCGAGAAAAAGAATTGAGTATCTAGTATCACCGTAGAGCCACCGTACTGCTACGCAGGGAAGTGAACGGAGTAGAATGCTCGAGTTTGAGCTGCGACATAAGGACTTGATGGGACGGATCGGTAGGCTGCAAACACCGCATGGCGCCGTGGAAACGCCCACCATACTACCGGTGATAAACCCCAACATTCCGACGATCGCGCCCCGGGACATGCGGAAGTACGGCGCGGAGATGCTCATTACCAATGCATACATCATCTACCGTAACGCCGGGTTGCACGAAGAAGCGGTCAAACACGGCCTCCATGCGCTCTTAGACTGTGATCTGCCCGTCATGACCGATTCGGGCTCCTACCAGCTCTACGAATATCAGGACGTCGAGGTGAGCAACCGTGAGACACTGGAATTTCAGCAGCTTATCGGGTCGGACGTCTGTGTACCGCTCGATATTCCCACACCGACTGATGCGCTGCACGCACACGCAAAATCAGATTTAGAAGAGACCATAAGACGGCTGCGCGAAGCACGGAGGATTTTCCAGGGCACGGACCAGCTGCTCGCGGGAGTCGTGCAAGGTGCGACTTTCCTCGATCTGCGTGAAGAGAGCGCGCGCGAAGCTGCGGCGCTGGGCTTCGACCTCTATGCCATCGGCGGTGTCGTGCCCTTGCTGGAATCGTACGCGTTTGGCACGATCGCGAACATCATCGTGGCCGCGAAACAGCAGTTACCGCTGGATGCACCGGTTCATCTCTTCGGCGCAGGACATCCCATTATCTTCCCGCTCGCCGTCGCGCTGGGCTGCGACCTCTTCGATTCCGCGGCCTATGTGCTTTACGCAAAAGGCAGACGGTACATAACGGCAGACGGCACGCGGAAGGTAGATGCGCTGCAGCACCTGCCCTGCTCGTGCCCCGTTTGCTCCGCATATACCATCCGCGAGCTTCAGGAAGCGGTTGATCTGCTCGCGGCACATAATCTCTGGGTTACCTTCGAGGAGATGCGGATCGTGAAGCAGAGCATCGTGGAGCGGAACCTCTGGGAGCTCTGTGAGCGCCGTTGCCGCGCGTACCCCGCGTTACTCAACGGACTGCTCCGGATGACCAGCTATGCCGAACTGATCGAGCGCTACGATCCGGGGACAAAGCACCCGTTCTTTTACCTCAGCGCATGCTCCGCACGCAGACCTGAGGTGCTGCGGTACGCAAGCCGGCTGAACCGATTCACGGTCTCCGGCACGGTTTTGATCACTACGGCGTCAACACCGCGGAACACCACAGGCGCGTTTGATCACGTCTTCTTCGTGAAACCGCCGTTCGGCCCGTATCCCGTAGAATTGGCGGAAAGCTATCCCGTGGGGCAGGCGGAGCTACCCCAGACCGTGGACGACGAAGCCAGGGCGGTCGCCTTGCAGAACGTGCTCAAACTGCTCAAGCTTAACCGAGAGGTGAAGTTCGTCTTCTGGTGCGATCGAGCGTGGGAGGGACAGCCCTTGATTGACGAGATCCGGAAGTATGCGGAGGTGCACGTTGTGGAATGAAACAGGACGCAGAAGCGATAACCGATCGTGATAACGCGCTCTTTGAAGCGGGCATCAAGCTCGGCGCGCTCTACCACCAGTTCATCGGCACGCCGGTGAGCGTGGAGACCGCGGAATCGCTGGAAAACGCGATCGCGCAGTGCGTATCGCTACAGCCCTGGGTCCGTGCCGTAACCGCTAAGATCGATCGCGCAAAGGTCCGAGCTCGTGCGAACGAGTTCGGATACGGCGAGTTGCGGGGCGAGATGCTGGACGTGACCGTTGTGGTTCGGTATAAGACGGTTGAGGCGCGTGTGCGCGTGAACTACGATAAGGAGCGGGATTATCCCCTGATGCGTATTGAAGCGGTAAGCCGTCTGGACAGATAGCGGAAGAAGTTTTCGATGAGGTCGAGCGCCTCGGGGAGTAACACGAAGACCGCGTAGGCTACAACGATGAGCGAGATCATGACGTAGAATCGTGCAATGATTCCGTGGCTGATATCGAAGCTCAGAAGCGGCGGCCCGAACCACGAGCCGAAGTACGACGCGGTGACAAAGACGTTCCGCACGATGTTCAGCACGTAGATGGTGGGAACGGAGGCGAGGAAGGCTTTGAGCTTGCGGTTCCGCGGTGCCCTTACCCCGAGGGTCAGGCCAGCGAAGAGCACCATGCTCTGAATGGCCGTACAGGCCAGAATGATCTCTATCGGCTTGTAAACGGCGTGGAACATGCTGGCTGTGGTGTAGATGCTGGAGGGGTAGACCATGTACACGCTCACGCCGAGCATCGCGAGCACCGTGACGGTGATCCGCGTGGTGAGGGCAATGATGAGCGTCTCAAGTGCGGGAACGGCAACGAACGGAAAGTAAAGGGCCGCAGTGATCAGCGCGATTTTGGTTACCGTGAAGTGCAGCGCCGCTTCCTCACGGTCGCCTGGCGATGCCGGTTTGAGCATGAGCGCCGCGAAGAGCAGCGTAAAGGCGAGGAAAATAAAAGCGATCGCAGCGTCAAAGTACTCTGCCTTCTCAAGGAGATAGTACGAGAGTTCAGAGGCGCAGTACACCGAGAAGACGAGCCAGCCCAGCGCACCGACCACGCGCTTCTTGAAAAGCAGCGCTAGTACGAAGAGCCCGATGGCGATGAACGGGATACTGGCCAGGGAGATCATGTGCTGCAGAGCTGATTACAGACGGTTCAAAGCGGCTTTGATCAAGCCCACCGTCCCGGTCATCATCATGTCACCCCCCGGTGCGGCAAAGACGCCCAGACCCGCCATTCTCCGGCGGTTTGGTCCCGTTACTGAAATAATCTCTGGCTGATTCGCGCCGCGCACTACTGCACCGTGCCCGCCGTCATCGAAGACTTCCTGGAACGTTAGCGTGCCGTCGCACAGTCTGGAAAGGCAGGTCTCGAGTTTCGGCTTATCCAGCAGGTGCGTATGGTGCTCAAAGACCCCGGCTATCTGACCCTCGGTGAGGGAGATCGCGATGGTATGTGCGTTGCCGACATTGACACAGACCACCCGGCTCTTGTCTTTTACCTGTTCGTCCTCGAGCGCGCCGAGCACCGCCGCAGGCCCGGTGTCCATCAGGAGGATGTGCCCCTCATACCAGCGTCTCAGCGACCGATAGAGCGACTGCATGCGGCTCAGATTCTCCGGTACGCCATCGAGGTACGCAAAAGACTCCAGCCCCCCGCCCACGTTCTCCTCGATCATCTGAAACCTGTGCTCCCGATCAGTAAGACCCGCGGGTGCGACCCCGTGATCCTGCACCGCGATCGCGATGACATCGAAATTGGTATCGATGCCAAAGGACGCAAGGGTAGCGAGGAGTTGGAGATTGAAATCGGTTATTTTTATCGGCGCGGCCGTCTCGCTCAATTCCTCGATCTCCTGTTCGCCCGATATGAGCTCAACGCCATATGCACGGACGCTCTCCAGATCGTCTCGCAGTGTCCGTGCTGCATCCTCGGTCATGTACACCTTATAATCTCTGAGATGATCGAGCACGGCGCGTGTAAAGGGTCCACCACCCATCGTATCACCAAAGATGACCACGTCTTCCTGAGACTTCCGAACTTCTTCAGCCAGGATACGGGTGGGTGACGGGAGCACGAGCTTGTACGCGCTCTCAAAATCCCTCGTGAGGTCAGTGTCAAAGACCATTATATCCTGTGTGCCCACGCCTATATCCAGTGCGAAAATATTCATGGCATTCGTCTCCCTTTTATCTCACCGGCAATATTCTCTTGCATCTTCTGTCGTACAGACGCCATATCCTGCGTCTGGCCGAGCACCCACATCAGCTTCACCAACGCCGTCTCGGGCAGCATGTCCTCAGCCTCTATGATGCCCGCAGTGAGCAGATCACGGCCGGTATCATAGACCCTATCACAGATAGTGCCATATAAACATTGAGAGGTCATTACAACTGGAATGCCGCGCTCCACCGCGCTTCTGATGCCCGGGATCCATTCCGCGGAGACGTGCCCTAACCCGGTACCCTCAACAACGAGGCCTTTGTACCCGTGCCCGACGAAATACTCGAGCACCCCGGGATCTTCACCCGGAAAGAACTTGATCAGCGCACAGCGCGCCTCAAGCGCGTCTCTGAGCACTAATTCACGCTCGCCACGACGTACATAAGACGCCGGGATGGCCTCGATCTGCACCGTTGCCACATCGCTGGTGCTATACCGTACCCGGCCAATGGGCTCGTCATTGATCGATCGGAATGCAGTACGGGCTGAGGTGTGCATCTTCCGCACCTTCGTGCCGCGGTGTATGAAACAGAAATCGTCGGAGGTGCTCCCGTGCATCACGACCACCACCTCCGCAATATCGCTCGTGGCCACCTTCGCCGCGCAGATCGCGTTCATCGAGGCATCACTGGACGGGCGGTCAGAACTGCGCTGTGAGCCCACGAGCACAATTGGCACGGGCGTCTGGACCATGAATGCCAGTGCTGCCGCGGTATAGCCCATGGTATCGGTCCCATGGGTCACGATGATACCGTCCGCGCCGTTCTGTATCTCAGCGTAGACCTCAGCAGCGAGTCGCTGCCAGTACGCGGCTCGCATGTTCTCGCTCAGTATGCTGTACACGACCTTGCCGGTAATGGTGGCGATCTGCCCCAGCTCCGGAATCGCCTCGAGGATGTCCGCAGTGGTGAATTGCGGCGAAACGGCACCGGTTCGGTAATCGACCTTCGAGGCGATCGTGCCGCCCGTCGAGAGGATTGAAAGCTTGGGCAAGTGCCCGGTTCTTTGCGCTTCTGGCGCTTCGACTGCGCCATGTTCCCGAAGGACGCCTGCCCTGCTGACCAGCTTGATCTCAACGTTCTGAGGCCGAATACCGATGTTATAACCGCTGTCAAGCTTGAGGACGATGTTCTTCGATGCCGTGGGCATGAACACACCCTCGTAGACGGCGGTGCCGGAATCGGTATCTTTTCGTACCCGTATGCGATCGCCTTCTTCAACCTCAGCGTCCTGCATCAAAAGACCATCTAGATTGAGAGGATATAAGGGTTACAGAGCACGGCACGGCCCGTAGTCAACTCGATGAAGACGAGCAAGCACTGGTTCGGGCCGGATCGAGGAGTACCCTCATTCAGCCAAGAAATCCGCGTGTCCGGGGGCGACCTGAAGTGATCCTCAATACCGGCATGCGTGAACCAAAAAATAAAAAAGGGGGATTAGCCGTATTGATTCGTTCTCCCCTCTTCGGTATGCTTTTTTAATCCACAGCCTGCATGATGTCCTCGGCCTTTACGGTCTTCCGACCGGCATGCTTCGCGAGTGTCACGGCCTTCTTCGCGATCTTCGCGCCGTAATCCTCGAGCAGCCGCGTCATCTCCTCCGCGGCCTCTTCGCTCACTCGCTCGGCTCCGGCGTTCTTAACCAACCTGGTTACAGGTGCTTTTGGTAATATAGCCATTTTTATCACTGATACTGGGTACTCGGTGGGTATATATAAGCTTTTTGGTTGTTTGACCACCCGACCGGGCTTAATCCGATGAAGGGCGCGTTAGCTCGTGCCGAATCCGGGGAGACCATATACCGCTAGCTCAACGTGCGAAAATCCGCGTTCGATCCTGAAGCAGAAGAGGTGTGCGCATCACGAGAGGTTATATCCTAGCTTGATGAATAGTAGACTGGAAGGAGGATGCAAATGAGCGCTCAGCAACCGAAGGTGAAGAAGGAGAAGATCAATATCTTCAAGATCGGCAAATTGTGGTGCTTCAAGCACTTCTTCGGCGAGCCTGAGATCTTCAAAGAGCTGGCTGAGTATTACCATCGCGAGACCTACCGGTTCGAGTTCGAGAACGTTAGTGAACGGGATAAAGTAATCGCGTATCTGGAGGAGCGGGGGTTCGAGCCCGTTCCGATCGAGGACACCGCCGCGTATACGGTGAAGATCGATCGGTTCAAGAAATACGCGCCGATTCTCAAGAATTCCGTTCATTCGGAGGATCGCGCGAAGGAGCGGATATTCGTGATGAAGGATCTCGCCGCGGTCGAGGAAGCGATCGCGAAGGGCGCGCAAAGAGTGAAGTGACGCACACACGTGACGTGAACGAGCCGCGGTCGGGTGATCACTGAATCCGCATGACCACAGAGGTGCAGGATGAGCTGCAGAAAGACCGGTTCAGAGCCAACCTTCTCTGCTACACGCGGCGCGCGTTCCGGATGCTGCCCGCATATAATCAGCCCGCTATTCTGGATATCGGCTGCGGCACGGGTGTGCCGACGATGGAGCTCGCGCGGGTGAGTAACGGAACTATAATAGGACTGGATATCAATCAGCCTGCACTGGACGATCTACAGCGGAAGATCGAAGCAGCAAACTTCTCAGATCGGGTGAAGGCCGTAAACTGCTCGCTATTCGAGCTGGAGTTCCCGGACGAGAGCTTCGATATCATCTGGGCCGAGGGCTCGATCGCGGTTGTTGGCTTTGAACACGGTCTGGCCGCGTGGCGGCGACTGCTCAAGTCCCGCGGGTTCCTTGTCGTTCATGATGAGCTCGGTGACGTGGAGACGAAACTGAACCGTATCACCAAAAGCGGCTATGAGCTGCTCGGGCATTTTTACGTCTCTGCCAGTGAGTGGTGGCGTACCTATTACGAGCCGTTAGAGATGCGGATAGCAGAGCTGCGTGCGAACTATAGCGAAGACGTAAAGGCGCTCGCTGTGCTTGAGCAGGAGTATCGCGAAGTAGCGCTGTTCAAAAAGAATCCTGAACGATGCGCTTCTGTCTTCTTCGTGATGCAGAAACAATGAGGAAAGCTCAGGTACTGTTGAGTATGAACAACAATCTCAAACGGCGAGCGTATTGGATTCCACAATCTCGACCAGTTCACGCTGAAGATCCCGCAAAGCGGGGGGATAATCCTAAAAGGGAAGGAGCACCTTATTATGTTATGGGGGAGGTGCAATGGCCAGCGACGAAAGCAGGCCCCGTCTGAAAAGACTGAGACGGGTATGCGAGACTATTGACGAGAAGTTTGCAAAGATCTCGGATCTCGAAGGGGTTGTTCGTGCCCGCCTTGCCAGATTGTACAAGAACAAGCCCGTTTTGACACTTATCCTCGCCATCCTCTTCTTCGTTGCCATTGCCCTCTTTGATGCCGCGGTGCACGTTGGGGTACACGAATGGTACTATCAATATCATGAGTCTCCGGAGCTGGGATCGGACACTGAAAGTGAGCAGATAACGCCAACGCAGATCCGCCATCTGCTGACCCACGAGGATGGCGGGTACGTCCGTATCTGGGAGCCCTGCACGAGCAAGCATGCACCGGATAAGGGCTGGCTGGTCATTGAGAATCCCTATTACCAGTTGAATATCAACCTTGATCACAGCTACTACACGATCTTCGATAAGGTGCAAGACCGGGATATCCTGATCTACAATGATGCCGTTTCGAGCAAGATCGATGTCCTCACGGCCTGCGATTTCGGCTTTGCTGATCATGACGGTGACAATTCACTCCCCTATGCGAGCACGGCGCTTTACGATACTGACGGACTGGAGTACGAATTCGTTTACGAGGACGCGGCCCAGGGCTTTCTGCTGATTGATACCCGCAGCTGGGATACGTATCAGAAGGAGGCGGGGCAGGGCTAGGATGTAGAAGCAGAGGTCATGTTCGGCATCTTCGCCGACAAACCCTACTTCATCAATGCCGTTGAGCTCGTTAATCTCCAGAAGGCGGGATACCGCTATCCAAACGCTATCAAGGATCCGGATGAGATCGTGCAATCCTGGGTCTTGATCGATGCGTATCGCACTACCTGTATGCGCGGTGGGGACAACTCGAATTACGATTTATGGGGCCCGCCGCTGCTCTACAATCTCACCACGATCGCGCGGAGCGAGCGGAAGCCGTGGCACGTTGGTTCTGCCGCGTTCTCGCTGATGTTCCCAAATCATATCCTGCTCGGTGACAGGATTGGTGGCGGTGTGATCTTCTCATTGCCCGAGGGTAGCTTCAGATTCGATGACCGCCTGGGTGTCTACGGCGATCAGGTCGTGGGCGAGTTCATTGTCACTATAGATAAGCCCCAGAATGCGCTAGCGTTCACCGTGAATCCCGTTAACGAACTGCTCTTCTTCTATGACTTCGAGGAATTCAACACCGTTGCAGGATATCCCTATCTGATGCGAACATCCTGTGAACGTTATGGGTTGGAATATCCAGGCGGGACGCTCGATGCACATCAGTGGCAGACAAAGCGCTACGCCTATGTGATCACGCTCGTGGATCAGTGGTATGATGCGGGAAACACCCGGGTTTCCGAAGCGACATGGGCGCTCGCGGATACCAGCCTTGCTGATTTTTATCGCTACGCGAGCAGAATCCACGAAGAGCTCGTGAGAACCGTACCGGTTGCCAGTCACTAGCTCAGAGTGGTTGGTTCCGCATCAACGCCTGCGCCGTCGCGCGACACATACCACGATTATCAAGCAGCCGAGGACAACGTATGCTTCGTATCCGGGAATCGGGAACTCGAACCCCCGCTCCTCTTCCGCAGGTGCTGCTGGTGGCGGCGGGGTAGCAGCCGGTGGTAGTGTCGGTGGTGTGCGTGGACCTGGCGTTGGTTCCGGCGTTAGCATCGGCGTGGGAGGCAACGGCAGTGTCGGATCCAGGGGAAAAGGATCTATACCGTCGTCATAACCATCTTCATCAGTATCGTTACTGTTCTGATCTGTTCCCATGATCAACTCCTGGAGATCGGAAAGCCCATCACCATCAGCATCGAGCGACGCGGGGCTACCACCTCCGCCAACACCTTGCTTCGGGGTGATCGAACCAGAAACCGAGAAGACACTGTAGTGCGAGGTGTTCGCCCAGACGTACTGCTCTTCACGATTGACGCCACCGACTGGCAGCTCCTCCCACGGATTACCGGAACTTGCTTTGCTTTCATTATAAAAATGAAGCGTCAAAGAGCTCTCGTCGAGATCTCTCAGCTCACTCGGGTCGTAGAATACCTTGATCAGCACCCAATCGGTGCTATTCGCTACGTTCTCGCTCACGTTCGCCCATACATAGCCGCCGATACTGTTCGTGAGCTCACGAACGCCCGCTGGCGGCAGAGTAGCGCGTTGCACGTGCATCGACCCGGCGGCATAATCACGCTTAGCGCTGATATCAAAGTCCACCTCCGACTCCGCCGCGGTCACGTAGAGCGTGCGTGCACCCGTGAGTCCCACGAGGTCGCTGTCACGGTAATCTGAGCCGATCATGAGATCAGCAAGCCGCAGGTCAGAATCGATGGTGTAAGTGACGCCCTGTATCGTGACAGAGCCCTCTGAAATATTGCCCGCAGTCACCCTCGCGTTGGTAAGGGTAACCCCGGGAGGCAGGATTGTGCCAACCACCACGCTGTTCGTAATGACCGAGTTGGTGACTGTGGAATCGGTAATGGTGGAGCTAATAATTGCTGATCTATCAATGACAGAACCGCTAATAGAAGAAGTCGCCCCGTCCGCTGAGCACTTAATGATCGCAGAATCGGTGATCGTAGTGGTTGCATCCGGTTCTGGGCCGACGATGCCGCACACGATCGTCCATGTCTCCACGCTGTCCTTCACGGTCGGGTCACTCACCGAGCGCGCTTCGACGGTAGTCCGGTATATGCCCGGTTTGGAATCACCAACGGACAGCGTTATATCGCTCGGATCACGCGACCCTAACGTCACGTTGACGGCGTCCAGGAAGAGAATCTCAGGGTCGTCGCTGCTCGAAACGAGCAACTCAAATTCATCCGGGACATTGCCAAGGTTCTTTACCCTGATATTGTACGTTGCATTTGTTTCGTTCGTGACCGCTTGCAATGATGGCGTTGACGATTCTAAGATAGACATACTGGCACCGTAGAATATATCCTCCTGAACGTAAAAGGTGTCGCTAGGATCTATATTATTTTTATCCGCAGGCGAGTAATAGAGCCATACCTCAGTATAATAGCACGACTCTGCATGGTTGTTTGCTATAGTGTTATTCTCTGAATAATATAAAGACCCACCGAAATAACTTCCTGATATGAAATTATTAAATACCGAATTATAACCTGATTCTAAAAGATAAAAGCCCTCAAAGGTATTGGAATTCAACGAATTATTCGAAAAGGTGTTGTTCTCAGATGCCCATACATAGATACCTGAGAGCCTGTTTTTATCAGCAATGTTGTCCATTACTGTTATGTTCTCGGATTCCAGTAATCCTATGCCCTGCTCATTGCCGGTAACGACGTTCGAGCTTATTGATAGATTGGAAGAAAATGAAGCGCCTATACCAAAATACAGGTTATTTGAGACGATATTGTGCGCTATAGTATTGTCCCCCACACCGAGTAACCAGATACCCTGGAACTGATTGTTGACCATGGTGTTATTCGTTATTGTATTATTGCACGTCCCCCCACGCATGCTTAATCCATATCGGTTACCTGACAATTCGTTCTGTGATACCTTATTATCACCACTCGAATCGAACAGTCCGATACCACTGAAAATGTTGTAGCTTGCCGTGTTGTTTGTGATTGTGTTATTGTTAGTAAAATCAACCAATTCAATTCCATTGTAGCTGTTTTTAGAAATTATATTATTATTTAGATAATTGTTACTCGCCCAGTCCGACAATGAAATGCCAGAATACTTATTTGCCGTGGCGACATTATCTTCGATCGTGTTCCTGCTGCTGGTGCCCATAACGTCAATTCCCGAGTAGCTGTTGTTATACACTATGTTATTCCTGATACTATTGTTGTTATTGGAATGGACCAGGATGATACCGTATCCTGTGTTTGATTTAGCTATATTATTAGTAATTATGTTGTTACTGCTGGTCCCTCTGAGACTAATACCACCGCTAGAATGATTAAAAAGTACGGTATTGTTTGTAAGTATGTTGTTATCGCTCGATTCCAGGTAAATACCCCTTTTAATATTCGATTCTATTTGATTGCCATGTAAAGTGTTTCCCACTGAGTCCACGGCGATGACGCCGTAGTAATTAGAGCTCAGTATATTTTTGATTATGATGTTGTGCGATGAAACCAGGTAAATACCAGCACCATCTGTTTCCACAGCGCCTATCATAGTGAATCCACTGATGGTCACGTGATCAGCAGTAACCGTAACGACGGCAATGCTCGCAGTGGCTGCCTGAATAATGGTACTGGTGGGATCGCCCGTAGAGGATGTGATCGTTAGTGATTTGTTCACCACCACGTTCTCGGTGTAAATCCCCGGATCGACCTCAATTACGTGACTATCAGTTGTATTGGGCGCATCAATCGCTTCCTGAATCGAGGGGAACTCCTCGGACGTGTTGAGATTGTGAACGGGATCCGGCGCGGCAGGTTCCACCGATAATGGCCCTGGGTCCACGACTGCACCCGTCGTTGAGTTTACACGTTCCTGCAGCCCTGCATGCGGTAATACCTCACCGCCAGAGTACGGCGCGACCCCGCAAACCAGGAACAGTACGACGAGTGAGAGACTCAGGATAACCGGTTTGCGCATTTTCAGCTTCATGCCCCCACCTTTTTTCCTCGTTCCTCCTTACAGCGCTCTGAGCGTAGGGATCTTCAGGCCGCTAGAAGGGTAGCTCAGTGAAGCCTCGTAATGATCAAAGTCGAGTAAAAAATACCAACCCGCAGGTCAGAAGTAGCCCGGAATTTTTCATCCTGAAGAGTTGTCGCTCCACAGAAGGAATGTTCATTGCAGATAATATTGGTGGATCGCCTTAAAAAGTTTGCGATTGCGACCCCTTCTTTAGGCGTCATCCCAAAAAGATGGATGAAGAGACGTTCCAATTCGGTGCCCCATCCTAATGATGGACTCACTGCTTTGTTCTGAGGCGCATGCAGTGGAAATGCTACCTATTTAAACATATTTATTCCCGGTATGGGAAAGCCGAAAAGGCGAGTCTCTCCGCGGCTTGCCAATCTTGTGAATCGGGATTTGGACCACCTCATGGCCCTTTCTATCATAAGCGCGGTGGAAAGGGCGAAGCCTCCTTGGGGACCGAATTCAGTCGGACGTCCATGCTGGGACCCCAAGGTGGTGGCGATTTGCCTCTTCATGAAAGTGTTCACCAACCGATCGTACGATGGAATTGAGGCATATCTTAAGACCAATGCCTTCATTGGAAAGCGACTTCAACTCCCGCGCCTGCCAGGTCACAGCGTGATCGCGAGGAGCATGGCAAAGATGCCACTCTCTTATATCCGAACACTCTCGCGACTCGTGACCTTCCAGATGCGGCGACGGGGCATGGATGTTGCCGTTGACAGCTCAGGATTCAGCCTCAAGACGAGCAGTAAGTGGTTCGACATCCGCATTAGGCGCCAATCCTCGAAAAGGATTACCTCAAGCTCCACATCGTCATCGATGTGGAGACGAACATCATTCTCCAGTTCACCATTACCGATTGGCGTGGCTCTGATTCCAGAGAGTTCAAACGATTGATCCGTGATTTGCCCCGTCTCGGGAAGGCAGCAGCCGACAAGGCGTATTCCTCGCGGGTGAACTGTCAGACAGTATCAGACAAGAAAGGGCGGCCTTTCATTGCTTTCAAGGCAAATGCCAAGGGTAGACCTAAAGGCTATCCGGCATGGCAGATCTCCTTCCGGGCGTATACGGAACACCCGGAAGAATGGCTGGATGCCTACCACATAAGGAGTGTGGTGGAGGCTGCGTTTTCCAGTATTAAGCGCTGTTGGGGTCCCGATATCAAGAGCGTTAAAGGTTGGCTGAAGCGGAGAGAACTGGCCATTAAGGTAGTGGCGTATAACCTTAAACGCGTGCTCTATATCGAGCTGGGGAAGGAGTGGGGAATTCCCCTCTGGTCGAACTGCCAGTAATTTCAGGTTCTGCCACGAGGCGAAGCCCACGTTCGCCCCCATCTACTCTGTATGCTCTCCTCCATGATAATACCTATCCCTTATGATGGCCACGGCGTAGGTATTCACTCCAGCGAATCGACTTTCGGGATGAAGCCGCTTCTTTAGAAAGCTTTTTATGCTGCGCATACAATTGACATCTAGTGGAGGAAAAGGGAGGGAATGAATTTTTCACCTCCCAACCGACGAATTTAGCCCTCTCTTTTTCTCCTCTCCTTATGGACGCCTTGTGTGTGATCGGATGCGGACTTTGGCGTAATTGCCGGCCATGGCACCAGATTTAATAATGACAACAACGAAGGCAGGGCAAAGCGAGACAAGAATGAATGAACGCTGACGAGATCGGAGAGGCGGAGCGCTCGTTTCGGGACTCCTTCAGAGAGTCGATGCAGCTGCGCAAGCTCACTTCAGAAGCTATAACTGCGTTCCAAGCCCTCATCTATGCCTATTTCCGCGAGCACGGTCGCAAGCTTCCCTGGCGCGAGACGAATGACCCTTATCACATCCTCGTCTCTGAGATCATGCTCCAGCAGACGCAGGTTGAACGTGTTATCGAAAAATACGAGGCGTTCATCAACGCGTTCCCCGATTTCCACGCGCTGGTGCAAGCGCCGCTCCAGGAGATCCTGCAGGTGTGGCAAGGGCTGGGCTATAACCGACGTGCCATTGCGCTAAAGCGAACGGCTGAAACGGTCGTTACGGTCTATGCAGGCGCGCTCCCTTCTGAACCCACTGAGCTCGTCAAGCTCCCGGGAATCGGCCCATACACCGCTGCTGCCATTCTCACCTTCGCGTTCAGCCAACCCCAGGTGTTCATCGAGACGAACATCCGAACCGTCTTCATCCACTTCTTCTTCGCTGAACAAAGCGAGATTGCTGATGCTGAGATTCGCCCGCTGGTGAAACAGACGCTCGACGCGGAAGAGCCGCGAAGATGGTATTACGCGCTCATGGACTACGGCGTCCTGCTCAAGCAGCAGTACCAGAACCCCGGTCGACGCAGCGCGCACTACCAGAAGCAGACGCCGTTCAAAGGCTCAAACCGTGAGCTGCGAGGCGCTCTTCTGCGAGCATTGACGCGCGAATCGCGTGTATCTGAACGCGAACTCATCCAGGTCGTCGGCGCAGATCCAGAGCGTATGGAGCACGCTCTCGGTCAACTCCAGAACGAGGGGCTGGTGAAGAAGAGCGGTTCATACTTCCATATCGCGTGAAGTACACCTGCAGTATACCGCCCGCCGTACGTAGCGTAGTCTGCCGGACAAAAAGAGCCGCGCAGAGCGCTGCGACCGATCGCGGTGGGCGGGAATCGTGCCTCTTGGACCGCGTAACAACATTCTTGACCTGAGAAAGGGTGATATATAGGGGTGTTCCTACCTACTACTACAAAATGAAGATGGAAGATAACTTAGTAAAGGCAGCGCATGTGCTCGTGCATCCGATACGGTTCAGGATCGTGGAGTAGCTCACAAAGAGGCCGATGCACGTCAGTGAGATCAGCAAGATGTTAGGCGAAGAGCGGCGACTTATCTCTTATCATCTCGATACGCTCGAGGAACACGGCTTCGTGGAGAGCAAGCATGAGATCTCCGAGCACCCAAAATCAAAAGGAAAAGCTCTACGGGTCTACTGGACGACAGATAAGGTAAAGGGCGTTATCGGGGAGATAAAACGGATGTGACGACCGTATCGGTCTTCTTTCCCTAGCTCTTTACGTAGTCCTGATAGCTGCCTGCTTCTGCAGAGGGACGGTCAGGCATTGTCACGCAGTCTTTCCACCTTCTGCACGTACGCATCCATGTCAAATTTCCGTTTCAGGCCTGCCGCGCTCATGTACCGCACCTTCCCGACAATCGCGCGTTCTTGCCACGGGCGGTCATGGGTTCCGAAGCACCACGCGATACCGGTGATGCCATTCGGGTCTCGTCCGTCCAGCTCGTATGTATCGTTGAGGAACAGCGCAGTGGTAAAAGCAGCCTCAGGCGTGCTGCTCCACTCGAGGATCTTCTTCCCCCAGTACATCCGCAGGTAGCCGTGCATCTTCCCGCAGCGCACCATCTCCATCTGAGCGGCATTCCAGTAGCGATCATGTGTCTCTGCATGCTCCAGCTCCGCGCGCGTATAGAGGTACTCCCGTGGATCTTCCGCATGCTCCTGCAACGTTTTCCGCGCCCATTCAGGGAGACCGTCAAGCGAGTCGCAGGCGAGATTGTAATAGCAGTAGTTTTCCGCGAGCTCCCGTCTCACGATAAGCTCTTCAAAAAACGTCTCCCGGGCATGACGGGGCGCTTCTGACCGGTTAACTTCCAGAGCGACGCGTTGCGCGGCGATCTGTCCGAAGTGGAGATACGGTGAAAGATTCGAGAGCGCATCCTTGCTCGGATCGTTTCGCTGCTCGGGGTATGCTCCCAGTTTATGCTCCAGAAACTGCTGTAATACCTGATACGCGGCTGTTTCACCCGGCTCCAGCCATTTCACCGCCGATACAGGCTCATCTACGCGTAACGTTCTTACGGCATATCTCCAGTCGATGGTCTTCAGTGATTCTTGCCACTCATGAGGGTGCCTGCGGAGCGGGGTGAACTCCTCCAAAAAGTCCGGCACTGCACGGGTTATCTTCGGCCGAAAGGTACGGGCCGCATACTCCTGCTTTGGCGATGCGAGCCAGCAGGGGACGATATTGTGCGTGTCAACCTCGTAAAAAGGGCACTCGATCTTCTCTGCTATCCCCGCCTTCCAATTCCGATTCATTCTGAGGGGCGTGAAATCGGATACCAGAACGCCAACGTCGTTACTCCTGACAAAGGTGGGGATCTCCATCTCCGGTGAACCGGTGACCACCACGAGCGGGATGTTCTCCGCTGCTAAACGCTTCTCCACCTCCTGTAAACCCGCGATCATGAACAGATACTGCCGCATCGTAGCGTCGAGAAAGTGGGGGACAAGGCAGAAGATCACGACCAATGGTGCTTTACGGCGTATCGCGAGTTCCTGAGCGAAGAGCAGCGCCCAGTTATCGTGCATTCGTTGGTCTCGACTCATCCAGTAGACCACAGGTCCCTGGCTCTCCTCCTCACCGCCTTTCAACAGGCGTACACGATTCGGATTCATGTTATCAGGTGGTGATCTTGCCGGGTTATCGTTACCATCGGGCTCTTCACTGCTCGCTCAATAAGAAGCGCTAGGAGAAATAAGCGGCTATTTCCGCGATGAAGACTAAGAGCAGGACGAGCGGAATAACGTATTTGATCAGCGGGAACAGGAGGTCACCAAGCGTCCAGCGAGCGTTCCTGTTCATCTCGGTCTCAATTACCTGTTTCTTGAAGAACCAGGTAACGGCGATTGCGATAAGCAGAGCGGATAGGATGATACACAGTGTACCGAAGAATTGATCCACCAGATCAAGAACGGGCATATTGAAGAGCTGGAGATTCAACCCCGAGTAACTCAGGGCAGCGGGTAATCCGAGCACCAGCACGATTCCGGATAAGAGCGCGGTCGCTCTGAATCTGCTCAGGGCGGTCTCGTCCACCAGCGCCGTCACCCCGACCTCGAGGAGTGAAATGGCTGAGGTCAAAGCGGCGAAAAAGAGCAGCAGGAAGAAGATGGCGGCCAGTACCGCGCCGTAAGAGATCTGAGCAAAGATGAGCGGGAGCGTGATAAACGCCAGGCTCACCCCCGCCGTGGGCTCAAAGCCGAACGAAAAGACGATCGGGAAAATCAAGAGACCACTGGAGAACGCGATAAGGAGATCGCTTAATGCGATGATCCCTGCATTACTGATCAAACTGATATCCTCCTCGAGATAGCTCCCGTAGGTCAGCAGGATCCCGAAGCCGACGCCGAGCGAGAAGAATGCCTGTCCAAAGGCCGCGATCCATACCGAGAAATCAGCGAGCTTCGCGAAATCGGGGGTGAGGTAGAAGGAGATGCCTGCCCGTGCATTCGGGAGCATCAGGGCATAGACGATCATGAACGCGAGAAGCAGGATGAACGCGGGAACCAGCACCTTGTTGGCGCTCTCGATGCCTCCCCGGATGCCTTTCACGACGATCATGGCCATGATGAGCACGACAATGATGAAGAAACCAGGCGAGAGATAGGTTTGGATGAAGTTCTCGAAAACGAGGTCTATGTTCGTAACGGCAAACAGAAAGAAGGCCAGTGTCCAACCGGTGATCACCAGATAATAGCTGAGCACTATGGTAGAAACGAGCACGGCGCCTATGCCGATCCAGATAAGCTCTCGCCTGATGAACCGCATCGCGGTGACGATCGAGCGTTTGAAATGCCGACCGACAGCAAACTCGAGGACTGCCAGCGGAATTCCAAAAAGCAGAAGTGAAAGTATGTACGGAATGAGAAAGGCACCACCACCATTTTGGCCCGCGACGTACGGGAACCGCCAGACATTCCCCAGTCCCAGCGCTGATCCTATTGCCGCCAGTAAAAAACCGAGTTGCGATCCCCAGTGCTCCCGTGGCATCTTAATCCCTCCCGCGTTTAGTGCACGGCGATTAGACCGAAAAGACCGAACAATGGTAGGATACAGGTCTCACCGTTAATATAACCTGCACCTCCTGGAGATGGCACAGCGTTATTGGGATCACGCGTAACGGAGTGGGGAACTGCTGCTCTTAAGCGCGGGCTCACACCGTGCGTGATAGCCGTAGTAGATCTAAAAGCAGCCCGGTAAGCGAGAAAAGGCGCTGCGACCCTTGTGGTTACAGCTTCTCTCTGAGCTCGGCGAGCACGGCATCCACTCTGTCGGTGACCCAGAATTTCCGTATAGCCTTCCCTTTTGACTTATCCTGCTCCGAGATCTCGTATTTACTGCTCAGGAATCCATAAGTCTCCAGAATCTGGAGATGATAAGAGACGAGCCGCCGCTCTTCGCCCAGCGCCTTACTGATACTGTTGATATGCATCGTTTTTTCCCTGAGGAGTTCCACGATCCTGAACCGCATCGGATGCACAAGCACATGCGCGTCCATCACCAACTGGTCTTCAAGTTGATTCATAGCTTACCCTATGAGGTGGCATATAAAAGCTTTAGGGCGTAAAAAATACTTTTATAGGCTAAGTTCACATTACGTCTGTGCGACCGCCATCCGCGCGCAGAAGGAGGGGGTCAGGGAGAAAGATATAAAGGTCAAGCTCCTTGCAGGGGCCGTGACTTTTTTTATCCTCCCAACTGGCTTCAGAGAGGGGTGGCGGGCCGTAGCTTTTTTTTGAGTTCTGCGGTCCTCCCATCGTGCTTCAACTACGCAGTCGCTGCTGCCCTCGGCGCCGCAACGTTTAAGTGCGGGGCGGGCTATTGAGAAGCATGGAAAAAATTACGGACATTGCTGAGATCATCAGGCTCTTGAATGAGGATTTTGCCCACGAGATAGAGAATACGATGATTTATGTCCGGAACTCGTTCGTCATCAAGCCGTGCGATCCCAGCAGAGTAACTGAGGACATCTCGGTCGATGAGATGCGGCACATGTGGTGGCTGGCGGATCTGATCGTCAAACGAGGCGGGAAGCCGAGTATGGAGCATAGTGAGCTCGAGTTCGGTGGTGACGATCTGAGAAGCCAATTGGAGCGGCAGATCGCGCTGGAGACCGAAGCGATTGAGCGCTATAAACAGCATATAGAGCTCATTGACGATGCGGAAGTGGTCGGTGTCCTGAAGCACATTCTGGATGAAGAGAAACGGCACCGGAAAGAATTCAGGATGCGGCTCGCGCAGATCGATGAGTGAGTGAGTGAGTGAGTGAGTGAGTGAGTGGCAGCCGTTGGCTCGTTAGAGACTGGTAACGGAAGATGGCAATAGGTCTCCGAGAGCACGTCTGCGCCTGTTTATTCGTCTTGTGACACGTCACCGCGCTCGCTAGGGCTGCTGAGCAAGCTGAGCAGTTTGATCGCATCGCTGAGCAATGAGAGCGCGTCAGATGACGAGGGTAAGACCGTAAGATCGATGGAGAAGAACACCTTCGCCTTCGTCCCGGCGCTCCGTAAAAATGCGCACACATCCGTCGTCTGGTTTTCACCGCGCTGCATCTCCGCGTCCACGTCCGTCGACTGCTCGGGATCAGCCTCGGCGTCTCCGCAGAAGAGGTCTACCGCGTAGAGGAGCACGCGACTGGAAAGTAATGCCGATGCGAGATACGAGCCCCGCTCATACTCATTGAGCGCCTCTGTAAGATGGAGTTCACCGTAAACATCGGATTGTGCGCCCGATAGCTCGACCAGCTGGTTCTTAATACGTGCAAGCTGCTCCAGCTCCGCTTCTGATCGCGCGGCAGGCAGACTGCGCAACGCCTCGATGCCCTTGTCACACTCAGCTTCTATATCGCGTAACAGCGCTTTTTGCTTGTACACCGCAGAATAATCCCTGCCCTTCGTCTCGATGTCTCGCAGGTACACCTTAAGCTCCTGCTCAGCGGCGATATGAGCGAAATGCATCTTCGCGATCTTGTAGGCCTCAACCGCGATACCCAGCTCCTCTGTCGGTCCGAACAACGAATCTGGCATGGACTGTCGAAGCTGCTTGCTCAGCTCCTTTATTGACTCAAATTCTTTTGCGATATCATCGGCATCGCGCACCATTAAGGTCATCTCCTTTCAGACACCCTCCTTGAATCTCCACTCGGGAAGCACCATCGGTTAGTTCCTCGTGAGCCGCAGGCCGGCGTGACGAATACCGTACACAACCCACCGTGAACCCCAGCGACCACACATTCTTATGTGCCTCATGTATGTAAAAGGTATCCTCATTTTTAGTCGGACCGGATCACGGCAACTCAGCATCAGGCTTGATAACTGTGCCGGGCACGAAACGGTTTTGAGCGCTTTGGTCCGGTGCAGGTATTGCTTCGGGTCCGAGTTGAGCTGACTACAGATTTACCGTGCTCCTCTCGGGTAGAATACTGGTAAGGAGCGCCAGGATCGGGCCAATCACAAGCCCCGCCCAGATGAACAGGCCGATGATGCCAAGGATAGCTATACCGACCCGCTCTTTTGCCGCTACGGATGCGTGCACGCGCAGGGCGAGCCGCAGCAGTAACATGCCGACGGTGATAGGTAGCAATGCAAGGATAAGGGTAATGATGACCGCACCGGTCACGGGGGCCAGGCTCACGGCGATGCCCATCTGCGTGAGCGTAATGCCACCGCTTCCGATATACAGAAATGCAGCAAGGCACCCGAGCCAGTCATGCGTCCTCATGGTGCGTCGCTGCCAGAAGAGGAGTGCGAATCCAGGGATAACGATAGCAAACAGGGGTGCCAGGATAACGGTCCAGGCCTGCCCTTCCCAGCGGCGCACACCGATCACGTCCAGGGGCACGCGTATCCACTCCACCAGCGTGAATTCCTCACGATAACCGACCGCGAGTCCGTATCGACCGCCGTTTGTCGGCTCGTAGACCGCTACGTAATACGTTCCCGCTGTTGTGACCGTGGTATCAAGATCGGCGACTTCGTAGAGCGCCGATGGTGTGAAGGGCTCGTAGCTCCCCTGATCGGGGCGCTGCCCTTCTATCACCCGTGCATCCAACCCCGCAGGCACGGTAACAAACTCGGGTACGGTACCCTGTGGTTCGATACCGGATCCCATGACCACCAGCCCGGGTGTAAAGGCACTTTCACGTGGTGTGAAGAGTGAAAGCCGCAGCCGCTGGCCCTGTTCCATTTCGAACTCGAAATAGTTAACAACACCGCCCTCACGAAGCTCAGCGTAAACCGCCCAGGATTTGAGCGGGTCGTGAATATGCGTAGCAGTCTCGATCGCCTCGTTATCGCCGGTCGTGATCGGCACGTGCGCCTGCACTACCGTCAGCAGAATGATGCAGAGCAAAGCGAGGCCACACCAGAGCGAGACCCTCACGAACCGCATGTATACTAATTTCCTCTTTTGGACGTTAAAAAGATCGTGGGCAAACGGGCTGCTCACGCGCGGCTACAGAGGGCTGTGGGATGGGGGGGACATGTGCGTGCTCTGTTTTGGTGCACCTCGTTCCAGAGCCAGACAGAAGCGCTAACTAACGGTTGAAAGCCAGACTGAGCACAGTTCCACGAAAACCGATACCGATTACCAAAGCACTTATCACTTATACGAGCTTATGCAATATATAGTAGTAATGCACGAATATAACTTGTTTATCGGTGGGGAATGGACTGATTCATCCACGGATGAGACGTTCGATGATATCAACCCTGCGACACTGGACAAGCTCGCCTCATTTCAGGTTGCGAACAGCGACGATGTGGCTCGTGCAGTAGACGCTGCATGGGTAGCATTTGAGCACTGGAGCGAGACACCGGCACCCAAACGTGCAATGGTGCTCTTTCGGGCCGCGCGGCTACTGGAAGAGCGGAAAGAAGAGCTCGCTGTTCTGATGACGCAGGAGATGGGGAAAGTGCTCTCGGAGACCCGAGGTGACGTCCAGGAAGCCATTGACATCACGTTGTACGCGGCCGGTGAGGGGCGGCGGATGCTGGGCGAGACGACCACCTCGGAATTGAAGGACAAGTTTTGCATGACTGTCCTGCAGCCCATCGGCGTTATCGGTGTGATCACGCCCTGGAACTTCCCCATGGCCATACCGGCCTGGAAACTGATGCCAGCCCTCGTTGCCGGGAATGGGATCGTCATGAAACCGGCGAGTGACACGCCATTGCTAGCCCTCAAGCTGGTAGAGATATTGACAGAAGCAGGCTTGCCTTTCGGGGTGATCAACCTGGTCTTTGGACCCGGTGAGACCGTGGGCGCGGCCCTCGTTCATCACCCTGATATTCGAGCCATCTCCTTTACCGGCAGTCTGGCGACCGGGAAGTGGATCATGGGCGAATGTGCTCAGGACATGAAACGGGTCTCACTGGAATTGGGCGGTAAGAACCCTATTATTATTATGGACGATGCTGATCTTGATCTTGCCCTGGAAGGCGTGGTCTGGGGCGCCTTCGGCACCACGGGACAGCGCTGTACCGCAGCCAGCAGGGTGATCGTGCACGAGTCGGTAAAGGACGAGTTCACCCAGAGACTCCTGGCAATGACACAGGCACTCCGGCTTGGTAACGGCCTTGACCCAAAAACGGATGTCGGTCCGGTGATCAACGAACGCCAGCTCCGAAAGATCGAGAACTATGTACCGATAGGTCAGGACGAAGGTGCAACGCTGCTGACCGGAGGTAACGCTACCACACCAGGTTTGCCAGGCTACTTCTTCCAGCCCACCATCTTTACCGATGTGAACTCCGAGATGCGGATCGCGCAGGAGGAGATATTCGGACCCGTGGTCTCCCTGATCTCCACATCGGGATTAGACGAAGCCATCGAGGTGGCGAACGCTACACGCTACGGCCTCTCATCTTCCATTTACACCCGGGACATCGCCAGTGCGTTCAGGGCGATCAACGAGATCGAAGCCGGTATCACCTACATCAACTCTTCCACCATCGGAGCGGAGGTCCATCTCTCGTTTGGCGGCGTGAAAGGAACGGGCAACGGGTTCCGAGAAGCAGGCACCGACGCCATCAAGGAGTTCACCGAGGTGAAAGCGGTGTACATCGATTACAGCGGTAAGCTCCAGAAGGCGCAGATCGATTGAGGAGCGAGGGAGAACACCTACATGATTGAACCGCTCGGCAACCGCGCGAAGGAGATTATTCAACGCGACTGTCAGATCATTTCCACCTGTATAACGCGCCCATATCCGCTGGTGCTCGAGCGCGCTCAAGGAGCGACCGTTACCGATGTTGACGGGCAGACGTATATCGATTTCGGCGCGGGCACCGCGGTGATGAACGTGGGGTATTCGAACCCTGAGGTCTCGGCGGCCGTCACGGCACAGTTGGCAAAGATGGTTCACGCTGATTTCTCAACCTTCTTCGCCGACCCGCCGGTCAAACTGGCGGAAAAACTGCAGCAAATGACCGGCTATGACCGCGTTTTCTTCAGTAACAGCGGCACCGAGTCGGTTGAAGCCGCGATCAAACTGGCGATCTGGAAATCCCGCAGGCAGAGCCTGGTGAGCTTTTACGGTGCATTCCACGGCCGGACTCTCGGTGCGCTCTCACTGACCTGCTCGAAGATCAGACAGAAAGAGCACTTTCCCACGCTCAGGGTTGTTCATGCCCCCTACGGGTATTGCTACCGATGTCCACTCCACCTTCACTATCCGGACTGTGGTATTGCCTGTGCTCGCGAGATCGAGCGCGTGATATTCAAACGAGAACTGAGTCCGATGGACACGGCCGCGATCGTTGTGGAGCCGATCCAGGGTGAGGGTGGCTATATCGTGCCACCGGCGGATTTCCACCGGGAGCTCAGACGGATCTGTGACGCCCACAACGTGTTCCTGGTGGCGGACGAGGTGCAGTCAGGCTGCTATCGCACCGGCAGGTTCATGGCTATGGAGCACTTCGGCGTCCGGGCCGATATCGTATGTATGGCGAAGGCGCTGGGCGGCGGTCTTCCGCTCGGGGCAACCCTGTCCAGTCGCTCGATCATGGACTGGCCGCCGGGCACTCATTCCAACACGTTCGGTGGCAATCTGCTCGCAGCTGCGGCCTCGCTTGCTGCACTGAACTACATGGATAAGGAAGGTCTTGGAACGCGCGCGCACCACCTGGGCGCGCATATGATGAAGCGGCTGCGAGAGCTGCAGTCGCGCTATCCTGTAATCGGAGACGTGCGAGGTCTCGGTCTGATGATCGGGGTCGAGATCGTTAAGCCAGATGGGTCTGTAGACCCGGAGGCACGGGACAGGATAGTGGTTGAGGGATTCAAGGAAAGAATCGTACTGCTGCCCTGCGGCGACTCGGTCATTCGGTTCTGCCCGCCGTTGGTCATCGCGAAGGATGAAGTGGATATTGGTCTGGATCAGTTCGAGGTGGCAGTGAAAGAGTATCTTAAATCTTACTGAGGTTTGAGGTCAGACCCGTATTACAAACAACACTCAGACCAGCTTTGTATAAAAGCCTGGTGAGCTCTCCTTGTATGACGCGGCTTAAAGTTAAAATGTGAACGGGGCAAGATAGTATAAACGGATAGATGACACGATAGCCAGGCGGCGGTTTATCGGCGAAACGGTGGTGCTTTTACAATGGTTAGAGGACCAGATGAGCAGACCGTAGCGTTGCTACGCGAACATATGCGATATATCAGGGCGAGATTTTTACCTACCTAAACTCTTCTTTTTAACCCATAAGGTCTCGCCCGAGAGGTCATCAGCACAGCATGGGTGGTCGCGAATCGCCCTTTCATCGCCGAGCGATGCCTGTTCATCCTTTTTGCGCATATTTA
>DSCO01000042.1 GCA_011049045.1 Methanomicrobia archaeon
AGAAAACCGAAAGGCTTTTATACGTGGCACAAGTTTCATATAAATCACCCGTGCCACCGGTGCGCTGGCGGAGGGGCGTTGGAGGGCGGGGCGAAAAGCTGATGCCCATAATAGAACAGTTTCCTGTACTCGTAGTGGGGATCTCGCTGCTGGCTGCTTTCACTATTCTAGTTGCCGGCTGGATCACTAAGAAAGCATGCTTCGTTATTTCGGCCGCTACCATTTTCGTTCAGTTCGTCATGTCACTTTTCATCCTCAATCATGTCCTTACGGTAGGAACCATACAGTACTGGCTCGGCGGGTGGATGCCTCCCTGGGGTATAGAATATGTTGTAGATGCGCTCAATGCCTATATATTGGTCATACTGCTCTTCTTAGCATTGCTCTGTGTGTTGTATTCAAAGCGGAACATCGAGCATGAACTGCCGCACAAAATCGTTCCTTATTATGCCGTTTATCAACTGCTCATTACCGGGCTCTGCGGTGTAACCGTGACCGGCGATATATTTAACCTGTATGTTTTTGTCGAGATCTTCTCCTTAGCTGCGTATGCGTTAATCGCGTCTCGGGGTAAAATAGCGCTGAAGGCAAGCTTTACCTATCTCATTATGGGGGCTATCGGTGCATGCTTCGTCTTGTTAGGCATCGGCTTTCTCTATTCGGTAACGGGTACCCTGAATATGCACGATCTCTCGCTGTTATTACCACCGTTATATGGGAATAGAGTAGTGCAAGCGGCGTTCGTCTTCATATTCGTTGGCCTGGGCATCAAGATGGCCCTCTTCCCGCTTCATACCTGGTTGCCCGATGCCCACGCCTTCGCGCCCGCCGAGATCAGCGCCCTGCTATCCGGTATCATCATCGAGGTCTCGACCTATGCATTTATCAGGATCACCTTCTCCGTCTTCACGCTGGACTTCGTCACCATGTACCTGCCGATCACCACACTCATCTCCTGGGTGGCAGCGATCGCTATGATCTACGGGTCGGTCCTCGCGATCGCGCAGTATAACCTGAAGCGGATGCTGGCGTATTCGAGTGTGGCGAATATGGGCTATATTATGCTCGGTGTGGGGCTTTGCACCTCCACCACGCTCGGACTGACGCCGGCGATGATGCATATCCTGAACCACGCACTGATGAAAGCGTGCATGTTCCTGGCTGCGGGCGCGTTCATTTACAAGTTCGATCTCTGGGAGATAACGGATTTCCGCGGGCTGGGCAGGAAAATGCCGTACACGAGCATTGCATTCATCTTAGCGGCCCTCGCGATGATCGGTATGCCGCCGAGCGTGGGCTTCGTCTCGAAGGTGTATTTAGCCATCGCATGCCTGGAAGCAGGTCAATTCCCCTTCATCGCACTCATCTTCTTCAGCACGCTGCTCATGGTCTTCTATTTCTGGCGGGTGATTGAATACATGTATATTCGGGTAGGCGAAGAGGAAGAAAAAGAAGTAGAAATACAGGAGATACCCCGGAGTATGCTCGTCCCGGTGGTCGTCCTCGCACTGCTCTGTTTCATCATGGGGGTTATCTGGATTCTTGGGATACCCTTCCCCGTGATGGATGCGATTAATGCAACATCTGGACTCGGGGTGATACCATGAACGTTATATTTGCGTGGTTATGCTGGATCTTCCCGCTGATCGGGGTGCCCCTGGCTCCTCTTTTAGCCAAGATCCATCCGAAGCTGAGGGATTACGGCGCTATATTTCTCTCATTCCTCGCCGCGCTCTCAGCCGTGATGCTCATACCTTATCTCTTCCGTCTTGAAGAGCTGCCCATTGATAGCTCAATCTCCTGGCTCACGGTGCCCATAGAATTGAACTTCGGCGTTCTTGTGGATCCCGTAAGCATCCTGATGGCGAATGTCGTTGCGGTAATCAGCTTCTTCATCATGGTCTACTCCTATGGGTACATGAAGGGCAGCCCGTCCTTGACCCGGTGGTGGGTCTTCATGAATTTCTTCATCGGCGGCATGCTCCTCCTCGTGCTCTCGAACAACCTGCTCTTTCTCTTCTTCGGCTGGAAGATCGTGGGGCTCTGTAGCTGGGGGCTGATCGGTTTCTACTATCTGGACGAGCAGAAATACTGGATTGGCGGGCCTCCGCCCACACGCTATATAACACCCTCACATGCGGGGTTGAAGGCGATGGTGGTGACCTCAGCAGGGGATCTCCTTCTGCTCGGCGGGATCCTGATTATCTATGCCTATGCACACACCCTGAATATCCTGACGCTCTATGACACCGCATCGATATGGATACCGGAGATGGCTCAGTCCTCGGGCTTGATCACCCTCACGGTGGTGCTCCTTCTCGCAGGGCCTGTCGGTAAGTCCGCTCAGTTCCCACTGCACGAATGGCTTCCCGAAGCTATGGCCGGACCGGGACCCGTTTCCGCACTGATCCATGCAGCAACCATGGTTAAGAGCGGCGTTTATCTCGTCGCCCGGCTCATACCTATCTTCTTCTTAGGCTATTGGGCGGCGGGCATCAATGAGGCCTTCACGTTCTTCATCCTGGTAGCGTGGATCGGAGCAATCACGGCCTTCGTTGCTGCTACTCAGGGTATGACTGCCGTGGAGCTCAAGAAGGCGCTCGCATTTTCGACCGTCAGCCAGATTGGCTACATGATGCTTGCTCTCGGCGTGGCGGGCTTTACTGCCTCCAGTTTAACCGGCGGGTTCACCTCAGGATTATCGCATCTGTTAAGCCATGCGATGTTCAAGGCAGCCCTCTTTCTCTGTGCCGGGTCGGTCATTCACACCGCAGGCTCTATCTATATGACGGATATGGGCGCCCTCAGGAAGTATATGCCCTACACCTGGCTGTTCATGTTCATTGCCTCGCTCTCGCTGATGGGCGTTCCGCCTCTGCCGGGCTTTTGGAGTAAAGACGCGATTCTCGCGTCCGTATGGGCAACGCATAATTATCCCTTATTCCTACTTGCGCTGATCACCGTCGCTATCACTGCGTTCTATACGTTCCGCTTCGTCGGGTTGACGTTTTACGGAAATAAGAGCGAGAACGTGGAGCAGCGCGAGGAAAAAGGCGCGCATCTTGGTGAACCCCACATTACCATGGTGGCTGCCTGTGGCATTTTAGCCGTACTCCTGGTTCTTCTCGGGCTCACCTTTTCCGTTGTAGAACCGTTACTGGAAGGGGGATTCGAATATAGTCTGGTGGAGAAGCTGCATCTGCCCGTGGAGCACCATGGCGCGCATTCTCTTGTGCCGCCAGTACTCTCGCTCATATTCATCGCGCTGGGTGCTGTTCCCGCGTATTTACTCTACATCTCGAAGCGGCACAATCCAGATGGTACGTTGAACGCGCTCTTCGAGAAGTATCCGGTGATGAAGACGCTCCATAAGTTCTTCTGGAATAGATGGTACATCGACAGCACCTATTACAAGATCTTTGTCGATGGCACCATCAAGCTGCTTCCCATTGTGGTCAATCGTATTGAAAATCCACTTGATAACACGTTCCACGCTAAAATCCCGGCCTTCTTCTATTTCATGGCATTCCGAGTCGTAAAACCGTTCGAGAACGGTCTGGACAGAGTGTTCCATCGAATGATACCCGCTATCCCCGGGAAGCTCATTGATCTGGTGAAGTACCTCCAGACCGAGAGGGGCGTTATCGGATTCAATTTACTCTACGTGCTGCTCTTCTACATTTTCGTCCTTCTGCTCATACTCTGGGTGGTGATCTGAATGATGCCGTATATTCTCCTCCAAATACTGATACTGCCCGTCATAGCAGCCGTATTCATCTTACTGAGCAGGTACCAGTTGGGCAGAAAGGCCGGCTGGATCGCAGGCCTCACGCTCATCTACACCACGGCGCTCCTTTGTATGGTGGGCATTCGGGTAGCTCAAGGTGAGATAGTCTTTGAGGCATACCCGTTTGGGCCAACGCTGAATTTCAATCTGTTAGCCGATGGGTTGAGCGTACCGGTGGCATTGATCATGAACCTGTGCTGTCTGGTTCTGGCATTTTACTCGATACACTACGTGGATCACCGCATAGAGGCGATATACGGGGAAGTGGATGAACGGACGTGGCTGATGTATTACACCCGGTTCTTCTTCCTGTTCCCCTTCTTTGCCACGGGGTTCATGGGTATCGCCTTTTCTACGAACCTGCTCACGATGTACTTCTTCATGGAGCTCCTGACCATTATTCCGCTTTATTTCATTATGGCCCAGTTTGGCTATTCCGATTACATCGAGCGGTATAAAGTAGCCCTCATGTGCCTCTTCTGGGGGATAGTCGGGGCGACCCTCTTCCTGTTTGGCATCCTGCTGGCATACACCCGGAATGGCAGTCTTGAAATCGCCGATTTACAACTCCTTTCCGGCGATCCCGTAGCTACCTGGGTAATCTTTCTCATGCTGCTGGGGCTGTTCACGAAGCTGGCGGTATTTCCATTTCACGTCTGGATGCCCTGGGTGCACGCCGAGCATCCCACCTGCATCGCGGGTTTGCTTGCCGTATACGCGAATATCGCGGCGTACGTGGTCGTGCGGGTACTCATCCTACCACTCTACAGCGACTTTAAGGTCTTTGGCTTACCTATGATGGTGGCCGCACTGGTCACCATGGTCTATGGGTCACTCCTCACGCTGGCGCAGACAGACGTGAAGCGATTCGCGGCGTGCTCTACGATTAGCCAGATCTCATACTCGGTCCTCGGGCTGGGAGCGCTCACCATTATCGGTATAGAAGGCGGGATCTTTTACTTCCTCAGTCACATTATGGGGAAGGCCCTCCTCTTCTCCACTGCGGGAATACTGGTGTATACCACAGGAATCAGGGACACGACCAGGATGGGTGGATTGGTGGCGAAAATGCCCATAACCACCGCGCTCTGGTTCCTGGGCGCGATGATACTGTCCGCGATACCGCCCTTAAGTGGGTTTACCGCGGAATGGATACTGTTCACCGGCGTGTTTACGTTCGGCATACCTGCATTTCCGGTAGGCCGTGCAGTCGCGATTATGAGTCTTCTCGCAGTCCTGTTAACCGCGGCCTATACCTTCACGATGGGCAAGAGGATTTTCTTCGGGCCCTTGAACCCGGAACTGGCAGATAATACGAAGATCAAGGACCCGCCATTAACGATGAGTATCCCGCTCTTCATAGTTGCTCTTGTATCCTTCTTCCTGGCCGTGTATCCCCGGCTTATTATCAATCTCTTCCACTCGGTGATTGGGCCCGCACTGGGAGGTATGATCTAAAAATGGCCATACCAGTGATACCCTATACGCTGCTTCAGACCTTGATGGTGCCCGCACTAGCCGCACTCATCATCTTTCTAACGGGGCGCAAGATCGGGCGAAAAGCGGCGTTGATCGCGAATGCAGCACTGCTCTACACCACGGCGCTGCTCTTCATAGCGGCCATCAGAGTCTCCCAGGGTGAGGTGATAGTCGAGGAGTATGTGTGGGTGCCCCAGGTGATTCTGGCGGGCACCGGTTTGCGGGTGCCATTTGGACTCCTGGCTGACGGGTTGAGCATACCGGTTGCGTTGATCATCAATATAATCTGCACAGCGCTTTCCTTCTACTCACTGCACTATGTAGAACACCGTGCTGAGGTGCTCTATGGCGAAGGGGGGGAAGCGGAAGAACTTCTGTACTATAATCGGTTCTTCTGGCTCTATCTCCTCTTTCCGATCGGGTTTATGGGGATCTGCTTCTCTACAAACCTCATCCTCATCTATCTCTTTATCGAAATGCTCGTTGTGCCCCTCTACTTCATCATGGGGTTCCTCGGGTATGTCGAGCGCTTCAAAGTAGCTCTGATGTGCTTCTTATGGGGCGTTGTAGGTGGATTGTTCGTCCTGTTCGGCTCGCTCCTGGTATATACCCAGCTCGGTACCTTTGAGGTCTCGCAGCTGGGACTACTCGAGGGCAATCCGTTCGTCCGCTGGATCGCATTACTGATTATACTCGGCGTATTTACGAAGATGGCGATCTTCCCGCTGCACGTGTGGATGCCCTGGGTCCACGCGGAGCATCCGACGTGTATCGCGGGCTTGCTTGCCGTTTATGCTAATATCGGCGCATATGTCATGGTCCGCGTGCTCATCATACCGCTCCATAACGATCCCAACTTCCTCTGGTTCGGCATCCCGATCATGGCTGGTGCGCTGCTCACCATGGTCTACGGCTCTCTGCTTACGCTGGCGCAGACGGACGTGAAGCGATTCGCGGCCTGTTCAACGATCAGTCAGATCTCCTACTCAGTCCTCGGGCTGTTTGCATTCACCGTGTATAGTGTCGAGGGCGGCATGTTCTACTTCATGAGCCACATCCTCGGTAAGGCCATCCTCTTCTCAACTGCGGGTATCCTGGTTTACGTGACGGGGATCAGGGATATGAACAAGATGGGCGGACTGGCCTCGAAGATGCCCATCACCGCACTGCTCTGGGTATGCGGCGCATTAATACTTTCCGCGCTGCCACCCTTGAGCGGGTTTGCGGCAGAGTGGGTCCTGTTCACCGGGGTCTTTACTTTTGGCGTGGGTGCCATGCCTCTTGGCCTGATCATCGCTATTTTGAGTATATCCGCAGTGCTCCTGACGATTGTGTATACCTTCGCCGCGGCGAAGAAGATCTTCTTCGGACCGCTCAAGCCGGAACTCGCTAACGACGCGAAGATCAAGGATCCACCGTTAACCATGAGTGTCCCGCTTCTCATCCTGGCGGTCATCTCGATCATCCTCGGACTGTATCCCCGCATCATCTTAGAGCTCCTCCATTCCGTATTGGCCGTATTAGTGTAGCCGTATTAGTGTAGGTATGTGGGCTCCACGCAAGCAGCAGGCACTACTACCCCGCATGCAGGTATAATATCCTGAATCACCATCCTGCGCACGGTCAACAGGAGGAGCGTACCCTACTACGGAATCACCGGGAGAAGGACGTGAACGTGAAGATCGTGTATGATAGTGAAGCGAAAGAAGGCTTCATGCGTGACTGGGGCTTTTCTTGCCTGATCGAGCAGGGTGTGTGGAAGATCCTCTTCGATACCGGTGCTTCGGGCGCGATCCTGACGCATAACCTGAACCAGTTCGGGGCGCAGGTTGAGGACCTTGCGATTATTGTGCTCTCACATAAGCACTGGGACCACATCGGAGGGTTACGAGCGGCGCTTCATCCCGGGGTTGCGGTCTGCCTTCCCAGCTCGTTCCCCCTCAGGTTGAAAAAAGCGATCGCGAAGAAAGCGGCGCTCGTCGTCGAAGTCTCGGAACCGAAGGAGATCATTCCTGGCGTGTATTCGACGGGCGAAGTCGGCAGACCGGTCAAAGAGCAGTCACTGGTGCTGAGGACGAGCGATGGCGAGGGCGTCGTGGCGGTGGTCGGCGGTGCGCATCCCGGGCTTGAGCAAATCATGGCAGCAGCGAGGTGTATCGGTGACCTCCACGGCATCATAGGCGGTTTTCATGGCTTCAAGCAGTTGGAATTACTACGCGACTTGAAGTTGATCATGCCCTGCCATTACACCAGGCGGCGGAAGGAGCTCCTGCACCTGTATCCGGAGACCGCAGTTCGATGTGGCGCGGGCGCGGTACTCACTCTCTGAGTGAAGCCACGCATACTTCGCGTCGTTCGCTCCCGCCAAGTGGCTCTTACCTGCTTCCCGCGGGAACTCGGGTGCCTGTGCTGTGCGGTGCGTCGGTTGGCAAACAAACGAACACGATGAGGAAGCAATCGAGCGCTTAGCTTCGTTAAAGATAGTTCTTATAAATGCCCTTGAGCGATTTGAGCGTGATCTTCCCCCCAGCAGGGTCGACAAAAGCAAGCAGCGTCCTACCGTTGAAGAGGAAGAAGTCATCGCCGCATTTCGCCTTGATCTCCTCCATGCTCTTGCTGTCAAAATAGATCCGCTTCCCCCGCTCATTACCCGCTTGCTGGACCGAGACGATCAGTTCGATAATCCGGTCTTCTCGCCCCTCGTCAGCCAGTTGATCGGCGCTCAGCTCAAAGGTATCCCGCTCCCCATAACCCTCATACTCTTCTTCTCGCATCATCTTCTCTTCTCCCTCCACGCGTTGTATCGGCCCTGTGGTCTATAGATAGAAGAGAAAGCTTTAATAAAAATAGTACGCGCACGAAAGTCGAAAGTTTTATATAGTGAAACCCCTTAGATAGAGAACACCGGTGAACCAGGGGGGGATGGTGGAGTACGTGTCACCGCCCCGGGGAATACCGAAGGAGGCGTTAGTTAATATGGGGAAATTCATGGGTGCGCTGAAGTGCTTCATGAAACGGCCAGCGGATGCCATGCGGATCATGCTCAGTTTAGAACCCCATGAGTCGCGTGCGGTGGAGGCCATCAAGACGCACTGCCCGGGCATCGAGGTGGAGAAATTGGGCCTGTACCTCGGGCTTTTCCTCGCGGTTCTCCTTCTGGCCTGCGGGGTGGCTGCATATATCCTCGCACTGGTTTACAGTATGGGTGGGCTTTAATCCGCGCGCGGTGTGTGTGTGGTTAAGCGAACAAGTAGTAGCTAGCGTAGCGAGGATAAGCACGGGTTTAACCTGCAGTGCGGGTTCCAAGCGGCACGATATAGTCCGCGCTGGCCTTTTCCAGGGATTTCGCTACCATCATCGCCGTGAAATAGAAGAGCACCAACGAGAAGAACCCGAGATCGCCGAAGAGTGAATCGAGTGGTGCGAGCGCTTCCCTGAAGCCGTCCGTCTTCACCAGACGATACCAGGTCATGCTGTAGTACATCAGCGCGTAGATGTTCAGAGTTCCCAGGGCGACGGCGAGCCCCTGCACGAGTCTGGATAGCGCTATCCGGTTTCTCGTTTTTACGGCTAAGGCGCACAGATACCCGATAAGAAACCAGCCGATGATGAGGAGTGCAATGCCCGAGGCCATGCTCTCCCCGATGGTCAGCGTATAGTCAAAGCTGATGACCGTACGCCAGAGGAAGGCGAGCCCGATCAACACCACCAAGGTCCGGTCATCGGTTATCGCTTTGAATATCCTTTCTCGTATGCCCTGATCCAGCAGCCCCGAGGGCGAAACGAGAAACCGATACCCCTCCTGCATCTGCTTCAGATACTTCGTTGACCACAGGATCGCCGAGTAGGCCACCACGAACGTAACGTATCGTGCGTCGCGAACAATGAAGTCCAGGGGCGGGTACGCCTCCTTGTGCAGTAAGCCTGCCCACCGCAGCCCGTAATAAATGAGAAGATACCCATTCAGGACAAGAAGAACGAGGCTGATCCGCTGATAGAGCGTCGTTGAGACCGGCCAGCGTGTCGGTTGACGGGACTGGGCATGGGTATAGCTGAAGCAGATCCAGCCCAGCAGGAAGAGTGAAAGGCCTGAGCAGATCGATTCCCAGAGCACTTCTGTCTGGTCGAGGCTTACAAGCATCCGCCATACCAGTGCCAGACCCGGGAGTACCGCCACTATTCGTATATCCTTGAGCGCTTTCGCTATCAGTTCGCCCATAGTCCTCTGGCTGAGGTCGTCATTAAGCCAGATAGGCGGAAGAGGAAGATGGCCGCCGCGATCAGAGCTCCAAACTGGGTACGAGTTCTTCCCGGCGTGTGTGGTACCAAGTAGCTACGCCTGGCGTGGGTGGGCTCGGTGCTTACGTCGCCTCTTCCTTCTTGATGAGGAATTCGCACTCTACAGCCGCCTTCTCGAGCCACTTAGAGAGTACCAGGGCGGTAGTGTAAAAGATCACGAAGACGAAGTAGCTGATGTCGCGGAAGACGAAATCGAGTGGTAGCAGGATCTCATCGCCGACGATTAGTAAGCGGTACCACCTCATGCCGTAGTAAACGAGTACGTACAGATTGATCGCCAGGAGCGCAACCGCAATCCCATGATAGATCTTTACCATATTTGGTCGGCTGATCACCCGTCTGGCTAAGGAGCTCAGATAACCGAGGAGTATCCAGCCCAGGATGAACAGCGCTATGCCCGAGACCATACTCTCCCAGAGCACGATCTCCTGGTCAAGGCTGACGAACGCGCGCCAGAAGAAGGCGATCGCGATGATCACGATCGCGGTCCGCTCATCGGTAAAAATTCTGAACATTGCTGCTCGTATCGCGCCCTTGCGCATTGTGGGCACTTCCTCGGTGAGCAGCAGGTAATTATCGTGCATCTTCTTCAGGTACCGTGCCGCCCATATCAGGCTACAATAACAGAGCACGAGCATCACGTACCGCACATCGTGCAGGAGGCGATCGTACGGCACCCCGAGTTCGACGTGGAGTAAGTGCAACCAGGTCATGCCATAGTAGACGAGCACGTAGATATTGATGGCCGCCAAGCTCACCGCAAGGCCCTGGAACATCTTATTCGATACGAGCCAGCTCGTCTCTTTGCGTGAGAGGCGGTAGAGGTACGCGAAGATGAGCCAGCCGAAGATGATGAGTGCACTGCCCGAGATACTGCTCTCCCAGGGAGCAATCGCGGGCCGGTGGCTTGCGTACCGCCAGAGCAGAGCGAGCAGAATTATCGCGAGCAAGGTGCGGCTATCCATCACCCACCGTTCGAATGATTCTTTTAGTGGCATCCGTATGTATCTTCTCCCGTCCGCCTGCGGCGCCCCTTCCCCGCGGTGTCACCGCCTTCATCTACACCACGGGTTTCACCAGATCAAAAGATGGGTTGCTTCTGCCCCTATATATACTTTTCTATTTCCGCCCCCGTCGCTCCGTGAATTCCCTCTGATCTTCGACAGCAGGACGACGGTGGAACGGGTGAGTGAGCGTGCGGGTGCTCTTCACCGCCTTTAAGTTCCAGCTTTACCAGCTCAGCACCCTCAAAGAAGCCGGGGGGATGGGATACCGGGCCGCACAAAAGTGAAGGGATACGCTGGATACGCTGGATCTGGGGGATACACCCGGTTAACTGCGTGGTGGACCTAGATAGTGCGAAGTTCTTTGATACGGGAGCAGACTATGCAGGAAGTTTTTTATGTAGATATGTTCTACTAGTACCTGCAGCTTCATAGCTAACAGTAAACAACATCAGCGAGACCGATTGTTATTCAAGGTGGAGCTACGAGGAGCGTGAGGGAAAACGCAGTCCCGAAAGCTTGTAAAAGCGGCGGACGGGATAGCGGGTGTGGGGTGACATCACGTGCGAGGGATAGTTGAGGATATCACACGAAGTTATTCGGCACATGCGGCTTAAATCTCATAACAGCTCTACGTATAAAAAGAAGAGGAATAATGATTGGATACCGGGATGTGGACAATGAAGAAGCTAACGGTAAAAGGAGTACTTATATTGTCTTTCACCGTAGCATGTGCACTCCTGGCCTTATATCTTAATATCTTCAAAGGTGAAACAAGGGTTTATCCCCATCTCTTTTATATCCCGGTCATTTTAGCTGGCATGTGGTACGGTAAGAAGGCTATTTACGTTGCTCTATCTCTCACTGCGGTCTATATTCTTGCAACGTATTATTCGCTGGCTCCGATCTCGATCGATGTGTTAGAACGGAGTGCAATTCTTTTGGTGGTGGCGTATATCATCGGGCTGATAAGCGAGAAAAGGGCACAAATGGATGTGGAGCTGAAAGAGACGAAAGATTATCTGGACGAGATCATCAAGAGTTCTGCGGATGCGATTGTCGTAGTAGACATGGAGGGCATAGTGCGTTCCTGGAACAAAGCGGCGGAAGGCTACATGGGTTATACCGCAGCCGAGGTGATCGGAGAAAGCAACACGAAATTCTTTGCTGATCCTGAGGAAGCGGATAGGATAATGGAGCGCGTGCTGCGAGATGGAGAACTGAAAAATTACCGGACAATCGTGTTAAGCAAGGATAAAAAACCGGTACACATCAGCATGTCAGCAGCATTGTTAAGAAACAAAAATGGCGAGTCGATCGGGACCGTGCGCGTGAGCAGGGATATCACCAAAGAGGTGGAGCTGGAGCGGAAGATAGAAGCGGAGCGGGATAACTTGAATTTTATCTTTGATAATATGGTTGACGGCATTTACATTGTCTCGAGCGACTGCAAAGTGGAGTTTATGAACAAGGTTCTGATTGATGAGTTTGGCGACCAGGTCGGTGGTATTTGCTATGCAGCGTTTCATAACCGTTATGAGCCCTGTCCGCGGTGCAAGAATCCTGAGGTACTTACTGGCAAGACGGTACGCTGGGAGTGGCATTCTCGGAGGAAGAACAAGACCTATGACCTCATCGAGACGCCGCTGAAGGATAGTGATGGCACACTCTTAAAACTAACGATATTCCGCGACATTACTGCGCGGAAACGAATTGAGGAGGAGTTAAGGGCCGCAAAAGAACGGTATCGGGTAATCTTCGAGCACACGCTCACTCCCTTATGTGTGATTGAGGATGATAATACGCTCTCATTTGTCAATACAGAATTCGAGGCGCTGAGTGGGTATTCACGGGAAGAACTCGTGGGTAAAAAATGGATTGATCTCATTGCTGAGGGTGACCTGGAAATGGTGCGGAATTATTGCGATGAACGGCGAAAAGGGGGTGCCGCAGCATGCTGGTTCTTCAAGTTAGTTAGCCGTGAGGGCGCAATAAAGTACGTGAATGCGTGTATAGAACCGGTTCCGAGGGAGAAGCGGTGCATTGCTTCATTGCTCGATATAACAGAACTAAAGCAGAAGGAGCATAAGCTGCAGGAGACGTGTGAACGACTCGCGGAGCTGGACATGATGAAGCGGGAATTCCTCAACGTTGCATATCATGAGATGCGGTCCCCGCTCGCGCCGATTATCGGCTATGCAAGTATGCTGGAGCCCAAACTTGCTGATAAGGAGAAACGATATATTTCTATTATAGAACAGAGCGCACGAGAACTTGAGGAACGGATCAATCATATGTTGGAACTCGCCCGCATTGATGGTAAGAAGGTGGAACTGACTCTTGGGGTGTTAGCCGTACGCGACGTTGTAGAGAAGGCGATTAGGAATCTTGAACCCGCAGCGGAGGCGAAAAAACAGGAAATCTCCACCTTCGTCCCTCAGATAACAATTCCCGCGGATGAGCAGAAGCTGTATGCCATTTTTACCAACCTGATCTCAAATGCGATCCGATACACACCCGAAGGGGGGAGGATCGATATTGTCGTTGAGGATAGGGGAGAAGATATCTGTGCGTGCGTCGCTGACACAGGGCCCGGGATTCCCGCTGAACATCTGCCAAAGATCTTTGAGCGATTCTACATGATCGACACCTCGCTGACGAGGAAGTCCGGAGGGCTGGGTCTGGGGTTGTCCATCGTCAAGGAGTACGTCAAGCTGCACGGCGGTAGAGTTTGGGCGACCAGTGAACTGGGAAAAGGATCAAAATTCTTCTTTACGTTGCCCAAACGAGAGATAACTAAGGAGGAGTGATATGAGATGAAGAAGAGGATATTGATTGTGGAAGATGCGCCCTATATGCGCGAGATGCTGGTTGAGATGTTAGAAGAGCAGGGGAGCGACTATGAAGTGGTGGGCATTGCGGTTAATGGCAAGGAAGCGGTAGAGAAGTACAAAGCATTGAAGCCCGACATCGTAACCATGGATCTGGTGATGGAAGTGATGGATGGGATCCAGGCGATAGAGGAGATAAAACAATATGACCAAAAGGCCGTGATCCTCGCAATCTCCGCATTGGGTGCGCCTGAGTACCGGGACGCAGCGATGAGAGCCGGGGCAGATGGATACCTCTGGAAACCGTTCACGGTGAAGAATTTGACCGATGAACTTACAAAACTGGTCGTGGAACAACAAACGAAATGAGCGCGGAAGTGGGGTTTGAGGAGATACTGCGCGCTCTCAGAAGGAGCAGAGTGAGGACTGAGATTCTGATGTATCTCTATAAACTGTATCCCCGGGCCTCCTATCCCGCGGAGATTTCAAGGAACACTGGCATCGATTCTACGAACATCCTCGGCGGATTGAGAGGGATGAGCAGTAGATTTGATGAGTCAAGTTCTCTTCTCAAACTGGGGATTGTGGAGAAGATAGAACGTGGGGATGTCACCTATTACCGGCTTTCAGAGCGTGGAAAAGCCTTAGTAGAGAGCCTGCAGAAGGCTTAGATTGTGCGGTTTCCTCATTTCAGGTGCTTTTTAACGAGTAAGGCATCTCCCTTCTAACTTTCCACAGAAACATATCTTCACCCAAAACCTATTTATAAAAGTAAAAACCGAAAAGCTTTTATAGGCATACATGCATACTAACATATGCAGGTGTATATGTATTTGAAGGCGGATGGATGAATGGCGGTGAGGAAGAAGCGTGAAAGAAGAAGAAGAAACAGCGGTAAAAAAATCGGCGGATGCACCCCCGTCTCTGAGACGGAGTCGAGTGAGGAGTGAGATTGTGATGTACCTGTACAGTAAGTACCCGAAGGTGTCGCATCCTGAAGAAGTTTCCAGGGACACGGGGATCGATCTCAAAAATGTCCTCTGGGGATTGCGAGGGAACGGCGGCTGGTTCAAGGAGTCAGATGCCCTGCTCAAGCAAGGCGTGGTGGAGCAGGTAGAGCACGGTGGTTCGACCTACTACCGACTAGCAGAGCGTGGTAAATCGATGATCGAGAGCATGCATAAGTCTCAGGCGAGGATAAAAAGGTGAAGGTGACGGGGGGTGCCCCGGATATATATATAAAAAAAGAGGAGGACGAAAAAATGGGAATACAGGGTATTTTGGAGTCGTGGAAATGTTTTGGCAAGAACCCGGCACTCGCTACCCAGGTACTGATCGCTACTGCGATGCTGCCTTCTAATCCCGTGCGCTATGTGCTGGAATTAGAACGGCAAGGCTACTTAGAAGATACCCAAACCTTAGCGATGGGGACTGCGATGCTCTACTCGATTGCGTTTGCCGTCTCGTATGCGGTCTTTTCCATGACCTATGGTCTGCTGTGGATATGACGGCGTGAAGTGTACGTAAGGAGAAGGGAGGCGAAGAATGACTGATATAGGGAGCATACTGAACATACCTCCTGCGCTTATTTATTTCGCAGGCGCTACAGTAGTGCCTCTGGTGGGTAAGGGTAAGGCACGGAAGCTTTATCTCATCGTCTTAGCTGCGCTCGGGTTGCTCGGGGTGGCTCTGCTCAAACCACAGACCTCATGGGGATTCGCTGTTCTCCCGGGACTTGAGCTTATCTTCCTTCACGCGGATCCTCTGAGTCTCATCATGGGCTATGTATTCGCGATCATCGGTGCTGCCGCGCTGCTCTATTCGTTAGAGGTAACAAAGGAGACCGGGGAGTATATCTGTGGACTCCTGTACCTGGGAAGCGCGCTGGGTGCGGTATTTGCGGGCGATTTCTTCACGCTCTACATCTTCTGGGAGATAATGGCCTTCTCTTCTCTTGGCTTGATCTGGTATAGTAAAACAGAACGGGCGACGAACGCAGGGATGCGCTATATCCTATTCCATCTCTTCGGCGGGTGCGCTCTCCTCGGTGGAATAATCATCCAGTATATGAACACGGGTTCCATCGCGGTAGGACCTGTCGAGCCTGGTATGGGATATTTGCTCTTGCTGATTGGAATCGGCGTGAATACCGCCTTCATACCACTGCATACCTGGTTACCAGATTCATATCCCAAGGCAACGATTGCGGGTGCGGTATTTATGTGTGTGTTCACGACAAAGGCCGGGGTATATGTACTTGCACGGACCTTCCCGGGTGTAGAAGCAGTCGCATACATGGGCGGATTGATGTGCCTCTATGGGGTTACCTTTGCACTGTTACAGAACGATGTGAGGAAACTGCTCTCGTACCACATTGTGAGTCAAGTTGGCTATATGGTAGCTGGAATCGGAATAGGCACGTATGTCGGGATAAATGGCGGTATAGCTCACGTATTTAACCACATTCTGTATAAATCGCTCCTGTTTATGTGTATGGGTGCCGTGATCTTCGCAACGGGTAAGTACAACCTTACGGAACTCGGGGGCTTGGCAAAGAAGATGCCAATCACCATGATCACGTGTATTATCGCGGCATTCTCTATCTCTGGCGTGCCGGGCTTCAATGGATACGTGAGCAAAGGTATGGTAATCCACGCGGCGGAACTGGAAGGAATGCATATCCTCGCACTTGCGCTCATCGCAGGTTCGGTGGGTACGTTTCTGTCGTTTTTAAAACTGATGTATTTCACGTTTCTCAGGAAGAACGATGAGCTAGAGGCTAAAGAAGCACCGTGGCCGATGCTCATAGCGATGAGCGGTATCGCTTTCCTCTGCGTTGCGCTGGGTATCTATCCACACGTACTCTACGGAATACTGCCTTACGCAGAGACAGCGTCCCACTATCACGCATATGCCTTTGGGCATACCATCGGCACGGTGGAGTTATTGATGATTACCGCAGTGGGGTTCTTTCTGTTGCAATTCGTATTCTCACCGCATGAAAGGATAACGTACGACATAGATCATATCTATAGAAAGGCGGGTAGAGGATTCATATGGCTCTGTGAGCAGCCGTTAGTGACTGTTGCGGAATTCATTGACAAGGGCTTGTTGAGAATCGCCGATGCAATTGTATGGTTCAGCAAGAATCCAACGGCAGCGTCAAGGATTATGGTTGCTATGGTTACTACGGTGGTGCTGAGAACCGTCAATCCCACCTACGGACGAGATCTTGAGAAGCTCAAGCGGCAAGCTATAGAAGAGCCGATGGTAAGCGTTAGCTTAGGAACTGCAGTGCTCCTGGTACTCATAATGTTCACACTCTATTTGGTCATTTATTTGACTCACGGGGTGCTTTGGGTGTAATTGCGATCTGAAGTACGTGAAAAAGTGCTGAGAAGATGTCCGTGGGAAAACCTTACTAAAGTGCGCCGAGAAAGACCATGCTATCCAGTTTGGTGAAAGTCCAACCTGAGGAACGGTTAGCCACCACCTCAGAACTGAACCCTGCATCCAGTCCGGTAACGGGCTGTGGTGAAGCCAGGGGGATGGGATACTGGGCCGCAACGCAAGTGAAGGGATTGAGCCCCGAAATAGTTAGTGTGTCGGCGGCCGACGCGGTTTTAGTAGCGGAAGGCAGCACTCTCATCGCCGTTAGTCCAAATCTTCCGTCTTGGAATAGAGCAGGGAGCTCTGGGACGTGGCGAGGCGATGCGAGCCCGACGGGGTCCGAGACCGTGCCACGGTATCAAAGGGATAGTATGGTAACTCGGGAGGCCCAGCGTGCTCTCCTCACGGAAGTATGCGGTATCAAGCCTATAAACGGTAAGATAGTGCAGACGGCACGCTGGGAGTCGGACCAGCTCATAGTACCGAAGAAGCAGGGTAATGCCTGTGGAGAGAAGGGGCTGGTAGGGGCGCGAGGGACCGGCGGGGAGCCACCCCCCATACCCAGAGATGGGCACGGGGTGTCAACAAAACTGCGGTCCATAACGCTGCGTGCTAGAGAAGATCCAACGTGCAAGTTTACGTCATTAGCGCACTTACTCACGGCGGATTTTCTCACGGCATGCTTCCGGGAGCTGAAGAGGGACAAAGCTCCCGGCATTGATGGGGTAACCGGTAGGGATTATGAAGCGAAGTTGGATGAGAATATCGGCAATCTGGTAGCGAGATTGAAGGCGAAGCAGTACCGACCACAGCCACTCAAGCGTGTTTATATCCCGAAACCGAATGGAGAACGAAGACCACTGGGAATCCCCGCAGTCGAGGACAAGACAGTCCAGATGGCGCTCAAGAAAATCCTTGAGGCGATCTATGAAGTGGATTTCTGCGATGTCTCGTACGGATTTCGGCCCAATCGCAGTTGCCACGATACGCTGGATCTGGGGGATACGACAGTATGACCCAACCGGTTAACTGCGTGGTGGACCTAGATAGTGCGAAGTTCTTCGACTCCGTAGACCAAACGGTCTGATGGACTGCCTAAAGCAGCGAATAGTAGACCTGAGTTTGCTGCGGATCATCGCCCGCTTCCTGAGATCAGGAGTAATGGAGAACGGCGCTCCTGAAGAGCCGGATGAGGGAAAAACTCACGTCCGGTTCTGTGAGGGGGCTCATGGTCACCTCGGAGCCATTACTCCAACAAGAGGTAGGCTATGAGCTCTACTCGACGCGCATGTAGCGCGTTAATCACTGTTATGTAATCACATTTTCCACGGCAATCCCCACAAGCTTATAGATATACAGTGATAGTATGTCCACGTACGGTGAGAATATCTCGACCGGCCTCAGAACGAACGCTAAAAAGAAAATAACAGAAAAGACTGCCGTGATTACTAGCGGAATGAGCATAAAAAGTGGTGCTTCTTTTACCGCCGCCTCCGCTCCTTCAGGTTCCTTGAAGAACGCAGTGTGTATTATGGGGAAGAAGTAAACGACATCGAGCAAGGAAGATACTAAAAGCACAAACAAGAAAATCATCAGTATATCCCCACCCTCTAATGTCCCCAGGCAAAGATACCATTTACTTATGAAACCCACTGCAGGTGGAATGCCGATCATTCCAAATGCGGTTATGGTAAATGCGAGCATCGTTCTCGGCATGATCTTTCCCACGCCGGCCATCTCACTTATGTCTCTCTTTCCCGTAACGACCATTATCGCACCCGCACAAAGGAACAAGGTTATCTTCATGTAGCCATGAAACGGAATGTGCATCATTGCACCTCGTATACCATCTTGTGTTAACAGCGCCGCGCCCAGAATTATATACGATAGCTGGCTAATGGTGGAGTACGCAAGTCTCCTCTTCAAGTTATCCTGAGCAATGGCAAACAGATTGGCAACAATCATGGTAAAGCCCGCTATACATGCAAGCATCAAGCCGAGCGTAAGGTGTTCGTTTAGTATATATACCTCGCGCATCAAGTCCACGCCGTAGATATAGCAGACCACCCTCACGATACCAAAAACGCCGGCTTTTACCACGGCGACCGCATGCAAGAGTGCGCTCACCGGGGTGGGTGCGACCATCGCGGTTGGAAGCCAGGAGTGAAACGGCATCCACGCAGCTTTCAGGAACCCTAACAAGAAACAGAAGAACAGGATCACCAGGGTTAGTCGAGGTGCGGTACCAAGTGCGGGTATGCCGCCATTCGTAAAATCAGTGGTACCCGTAAGATTGTAGGTCATCATCACGGCGAAAAGGAAGAAGACGCCCGAGGTGAGCAGGTAGGCGAAATATTTACGGCCGGCGCTCAGCGCTTCTGGTGTCTGGTCATGAATAACCAGGGGATAGGTTGAGACCGTTAATATCTCGTAAAAGATGAACATCGTGAACAAGTTTGCGGATAATGCGATGCCAATGGCGCCGAATATCGCGAGAGCGAAGGAGAAAAAGAATCTCGTCTGCGCATGCTCCTTCAATGACCGCATGTAGCCTATAGAATAGAAAGAGACTAATATCCAGAGAGAAGAGGAGGTGAGTGCGAAGATCAGGCCAAAGGCATCCACTTTAAAACCACATGCCACACCCTCGAATACGGTCTGGAAGAACGTGCAGGTGATCACTTCTCCGTCTACTATCCGTGGGAGCATGGAGAGAGCGAGCGCGAACGTTGCTAATCCCGCTGCTATCGTCCATCCCTCCCGTATATTCGGCCTCTTATCGGAGAGCAGTATCAGAGGAGCTGCAAGTGCGGGGCACAGGATCACGAATAGCGGTGTCATCAGTTCTACCATTACAGCAACCCCCCCAGGCCTAATTCAGAGAGCACATCCGCAATGAACGGCAGAGGTATCTTCGTCAGCCATACAATGCCAATAACAATCGAAAGAGCTGCGAGGAGTAACAGCGGCATAAGCATGCTCATGGGCGCATCACTTCCTTTTACCTCGCCGGTCTGTTCTTCCTCATGCTTTACAAAATACATGCGCTCAATGACGCGCCAGAAATAAACGAGGTTGAGAAGACTGCTGAGCAGTATCACAGCCACGAAGACGTAAGCGTAACCGTAAAAAACATCTGTCGAGTGTAAAGCGGCAAGGATTAAGAACAATTTCGTTACAAATCCCGCGCTCGGGGGCACGCCGATCATGGAAATCGCCGCCAGGGTAAAAGCAGCACTCGCGTAGGGCATCTTCTTCCCCAAGCCGTCAAAATCCCGGATGTCCCACAAACCGTACTTATAAATAAAGGCACCAGCAGCCATAAACAAGCATCCTTTCATTATCGTATGATTTGAGAGGTGCGCCACAGCGCCGAGGAGACCCCATGAGGAGATGGGTGAAAGCCCTATTCCCAGCACGAAATAGCCCATCTGCGAGATACTGGAATAGGCAAGCATCTTCTTTAAATTATGCTGCATTATCGCAAGCACTGACCCTGCTATGATGCCTATCGCGGCTATCCAGCAGATGGTTATATCCATACCGACGTAACTTCTGATGAACTCGAGCGTGAACACGGAGTAAATGACCCGTACAAGTACATATACGGTAACTGTCGACATTGCTGCCGAGAGGACCACACTAATTCCTGAAGGAGAATAGGTATATGCATCCGGTTTCCACATATGGAGCGGAAAGAGGCCCAACTTGATACTCAATCCGGTAAAGAAGAAAACAAAAGCCGCTTGAACTACTCTACTCCCGTAGAGCGGTGGCAATAACAGCGAGACATCATGCATATTCAGCGAGCCTGTTTCCGCATAAAGGAATCCGACGCCGAGCAAGTAGAAGGAAATACCAATAGCGCCCATTATTAGGTAAGTATACGATGCTCTAAATGCTCTTCCACTTGCACTTGCGATTAATGCATACGCAGTCAGAGATGCTATCTCATAGAAAACATACAGATTGAACATATCACCGGTCAGCACCACACCGCACATTCCCGCGATGAGGAGCTGGAAAAGGGTATAGAAGTGTATATGCTTACCTTTCTCTATCTCGTGCTCCACAGTCCTCTTTGAATATATCGCACATATCAAACCCATAAACAGCACGATAACCAATATATACGCATTCAACGCGTCCACGACATACTCGATACCCCAGGGAGGCATCCAACCGCCGAGCCAATACTGTATGGTTCCTATCGTAAGGACATGATTAAGAATAAAAAGTGACATGATGAACTGAACGGAAATGGCGGCTGCAAAAATAAAGAAGCATGTTTTCTTTGCTTTCCAGCCGACAACTAGAATAGTGAAAGCAGAAAAAACCCCTACGGCCACAAGAAGCACGGGGAACTGTTCGATTAAGGTCAATCTTATCCACCTCTTATTCTTCTTCTTTTTTTGCCTTTCCCCGTCCCTCCCTGATAATCAGTTAACGTGTCACTCGTGCCTCAGCATGTCCCCCCAGCATATCTATGTATGGGCAAAGCGATATTTATATATTTCTCTCTCAATCCTCAATCACCATACGTCGAGCATTTGCATCCCCTCATCGCCTCATCGGGCGTCGCTCTCCGGGAGATTGTCCATCCTGAGTGGAGCGCTAACACGAGCCATAAGCATCCGGCGTCTTCTGCTTCAGCTCTTTTGCCGCCGCTTCAAAACTGACTGACTCATGAACGAGTCCTCGCGTGTGGAGCGGGTGCAGCCCATATACACTCCGTTCGGTAGTGGGAGGGGCGTTCGGAAGTACTGGCCGATATTCGGTATTTGTATTTGTTTAGCTCCCCCTTCCGATAAGCTTTCCGGAGCTTTTCGATACCCACAAATGCCATCCCCTTTTTCCACAAAACTGGAGTGGAAAAGATGCTTATTTAAATACACGTTTTTATACACCTTTGAGGGGTGAAGTTTGAGCGTGTGGGTAGTAGCGCGGTCAGGCGATTACCAGCAGTTACTGCTCAGGATACAGAAGCTGGAAGAAAGGATAGCAGAGCTGGAAAAAGAGAACGCTGCATTAAGAGCGAAACTCGCCCGGTACGAAAATCCCCATACACCCTCTTCTGCACGACGATTCAAGGATGAGGCGAAGTCATCAGGTTCAAAGAAGCGCGGGGCCCCGAAGGGGCATCGAGGGGCAACCAGACCAAAACTTGAGCCTGACGAGGTAGTGGAAGTTACCGCGGAGCACTGTGAAGCGTGCGGGAGCAAAGATTTAGAGGAGGACGGTGTTGACGCAACAGTGATAGAGGATATTCCACCACCGCCGAAGATCAAAGTCGTGCAGTACAACAGGCATAAGTACCGGTGTCGTACCTGCGGACATACGTTTGAAGCCGCGCATGGAGATTGCCCCACCGAGGGTAGATTCGGCGTGAACCTTCTGGTCTACCTGGCCATGTTGAAATTCAACCTTCGCGGTGTATTACGGCGGATTAGTGATTTCACGGGCCATGTGAACGCCCTCAGCATTAGTCCCAAGGGCGTCCAGGACGCCCTCTTACGAGTAAGCGCAGCTTGCAAGAAGGGATATGCACGTATCTTGCAGCGAATCAGAGCTGCGCCATGGATCTACGTGGACGAAACGGGTATGAGGGTTTTGGGCAAGAACTGGTGGCTCTGGTCATTCAGGACACCTGAGGACGAGGCATTAGTGGTTATTAGGCCTTCCCGGGGTGGAGATGTCCTGGAAGAGATCCTCGGAACAGGGATCACCTGCGCGGGCGTAACCGATGGCTGGCGAGCCTACAACTTCTTCCCGGTTTTGCAACGCTGCTGGTCACACCTGGTACGGGAAGTGGATGCGTTCGTGAGAAAACCGGCGGTACGGAACTCTCAGAGAGCATTCATGGAAGATACAGGGCGTTGAAGGAGTACCTCGGAAAAGATCCTCCCGCGTCAATGGAAGATCGGAAAGAGCAGAAGGAAGTGTGGGATAGAGAAATGGCAGAGTTAGTGGAGCACTTCAGCCCGTTCAAAGACCTGAAGAAGCCGATAACGTACATCAGAAACGGCTTGGAAAACTGGTATACCTGCCTCCTCTATCCCGGGATGGAGCCAACTAACAATCTCAGCGAGCAGGTCATCCGCGAGCATGTACTCATGCGGAAGATCATCGGTACCTTCAGATCTGGGAAGGGTGCGGAGTATTACCAGTACATCGCTTCCCTCGTCGCAACATGGCGATTGCAAGGAAAGGACATCTACAACGAGCTGCAAACGTTACTCGCACACGAGCTCTGGAGACAGAGCTAAACAAATACCGGTATTTTAATATGTGGTAGTACAAATAGTATTTTGCAAGTCCATGTTTTCGGATGGCAGGTAACACTGACGAATGCGGGGCTCACGTGGCTCACAATCCGTCTAAGGTCCGCCTTTTTCACCATGAAGAACGGCTGTGTGGATCTCTGCGGTAACGGAGCGCTGTGTGCCAAGGGGTGTAGTGGTAAGGTAAAGAAGCATGGATAAAAAAGTACTGAAAGGATTGCTCATACTGCTCGTGTCTATGGTCATAGTGGTATCAGCACTATTCGTATTTATCGTGGACTGGCATTCAGAGTACTTTACAGGCGTTCTCTATGGCGCGGCAGGAGTTGCCCTTTTCATGCTCCTCGCGAAGATATTATCCTTAATCCAAAAGGAGGGTAAGCAGGATGATTGATTTTGCTCTACCCCCTTTTATCATTATCTTCTTAGGTGCCGCGTTAATCCCCCTGCTTGGAAAGGGTCGCGCGAGAAGGATTTTTCTTGTTGCTTTGGCAGTTCTTTGCCTGGTGAACGTTGCGCTACTAAAACCCCAAACCGGCTGGATATTGCCTATTCTGCCTGGCGTTGATTTGATACTTTTGCAGGCTGATAGACTGAGCTTGATCATGGGGTATATATTTGCACTCGCGGGTGGTGCTGCACTAGTATACTCAATCAGCACGGTAAAGGAGGCTGGGCAATACGTCTGTGCGTTGTTATATATAGGAAGCGCCTTAGGTGCGGTATTTGCCGGTGACTTCTTCACGTTATACATCTTCTGGGAGATAATGGCGTTCTCCTCTCTGGGATTGATCTGGTATGAGGGTTCGAGGAGGGCGAGAGATGCGGGGATGCGATATATTCTGTTTCATCTGTTTGGTGGAGCTGCTCTTCTTGCCGGGATAATCATGCACTATGTGAATACAAACGCCATCGCCCTGGGGCCTGTGGAACCCGGCGTGGGATGCTTTCTATTGCTCATTGGGATAGGAGTAAACGTCGCATTCATACCACTTCATACCTGGCTCCCCGATTCATATCCCAAGGCAACGATCGCCGGCACCATTTTCCTGTCTATATTCACGACGAAGACAGGTGTATACGTGCTTGCGAGGACATTTTCGGGTGTGGAAGCGGTAGCATACATGGGTGCCTTAATGTGCCTCTATGGCGTTATATTTGCGATACTACAGAACGATGTGAGAAAACTCCTCTCGTATCACATTGTGAGCCAGTTGGGTTATATGGTCGCCGGGGTGGGGATGGCATCTGGTATAGTAACTGAGATAGCGATAAATGGCTCAATTGCACATCTCGTCAACAATCTGTTGTTCAAGACAACGCTGTTCATGTGCATGGGCGCAGTGATATATACGACGGGAAAAAATAACCTCACAGAACTTGGCGGACTGGCGAAGAAGATGCCGGTGACGATGGTAACCTGTGTGATTGCGGCTCTTTCTATCTCCGGTGTTGTGGGGTTTAATGGCTATGTGAGCAAAGGGATGGTAATCCACGCGGCTGAATTATTGGAAGGCGGGCATACCGGGGTTATTCTTACAACCGTGTTAACCCTGGGTTCAGTAGGCACGCTCATATCCTTTTTAAAGCTCACGTACTTCGCCTTTTTCAGTAAGAATGAAGAGATAGCAGCGAAAGAAGCGCCATTACCCATGCTCGTTCCAATGTGTCTTACCGCTTTTCTTTGTATCGCTATCGGGGTATACCCCAAAGTGCTTTACGCACTCCTACCGTATCAAGAGGCAGCGTTGCACTACCACGCATACGAAGTGGGCCATACATTTGGCGTTATTCAATTGCTGCTCATGACCGTTTTTCTGTTCTTCTTGCTGGGCTTCTTCGCGCCTCATAATAAGATAACGTATGACATAGATTATCTGTATAGAAAGGCGGGTAGAGGATTTATATGGTTCTGCGAGAAACCATTAATGGGTTTTGCACATACGGTGGAAAATGTTGTTTTGAAAATCGTAGATATGCTCGTCAAGTTCTTCAGGAATCCAATGAGAGGGCTCAGAGTGATGATTAACCTGACGGGTGTAACGCTGATTAAACCTTTTGTTTTACTGTTCAACTTGATAATCCATCCGCTATATAAGTATTACGAGCGAGATTTGGAGAAGATAAAGAGTCAACCAATTGAAGAACCAATGACAAGCGTAAGCATAGGAACTGCAGTGCTCTTGGTGCTGCTCTTTTTCGCTTTATATTTGATCGTAATGCTTACACACGGATGGCTTAAACATATACCTTAACTCTTCCACGCTCTGGGAATATGCCCTTAGATGATCACGAACGAAATGATAAAGGAGGTTACCGTTAACCTTTTGCAGCGCGCCGAGACTTCGTTACCCGACGATGTCACAGCGGCCTTGAGACGCGCGTATGAGCGTGAGACGAGCGAGATCGCGCGGGTGCAGCTCGCGGCATTGCTCGAGAATATCCGGTTGGCCGAAGACCTGCAGCGGCCGATCTGCCAGGATACCGGGCTCCCCATCTTCTTCCTGAAGCTCGGACGTGTATCGGAATCACTGGATCTTGGCGATATAGAAGCAGGTATCCGCGAAGGTGTTGCGGCGGCCACAGAGCTAATCCCCTTGCGCTCGAATGTTGTCGATCCCGTCACGAGACGAGGCGACGGCGGGAATCTCGGGGAGCGGATTCCATACATCAATTGCACGGTGGACCCGGCGCGGGACGGGCTCAAGATCACCGTCTTTCCGAAAGGCGGCGGCTCGGAGAATATGAGCAGGTTCACGATGCTCACGCCCCTTCAGAACGAAGAAGCGCTGCAAGCGATCAAAGCGTTCGTTCTGGAGACGGTGGTCGAGGCGGGCGGGAAGCCCTGTCCGCCCACCATCGTAGGCGTGGGCGTGGGCGGCTCGGCAGATCTGGCGATGCAGTTGGCGAAGATCGCGGTCTTACGGCCGGTCGGCACACGCAATAAAAAGGAGCGGATCGCGCGACTCGAAGCAGAACTGCTGGACGCGGTGAACCAGACGGGGATCGGGCCGATGGGATTGGGCGGTGCTACCACAGCGCTCGACGTGCATATCGAGACGGCAGGGACGCACATCACCGGATTACCCGTCGCGGTGAACTTCCAGTGCTGGGCCGCGCGACAGGCAAGTGCAACCATTCACGCCGATGGCACGGTGGAGTATACGTAAGAAAGCTCGAATCTATCCCAACCATCTGATCATCCACAGATTTGAGAGCGATTCACCGATGTTCATCCGCGAATGAATGACTGAGTGGGGAACTACTTATAGTGCCCGGAAGCTATCCAAAATAGATGGCTATCGAGAAGAAGGCGCTCATAGAGATTAGCGCTATGGTACTCGCGATAAAGGTATTCGCTTTTATACTTGCTCCGGTAGCCTGGATCGTCTTACATAATCAACCCTGCGATTTCATCTCCCTCTGGATCCGCTGGGACGCGCTCAACTATGTGGAGATAGCTAAGAATGGTTACGCGGCGGTCGGTGAAACGCGCTATTTCATCGCTCATCTGCCGCTCTATCCCATCATGATACGGCTCGCCGCCGCAGCAGTGGGCAATTACGAACTTGCCGCGCTTATCGTCTCGAATCTCGCCTCGCTCCTCGCATGCTTCTACCTCTATCAACTCGCGCGAATCGATTATGCTGAGAGCACGGCACTGAAGAGCGTTTTTTATTTCGCCATCTTTCCAACCTCGTACTTCTTGATTGCCGGTTATACCGAAAGCCTGTTTCTGCTGCTGGCGATCGGAAGTTTCTATTATGCGCGTAAGGCGAAGTGGTCCGTGGCAGGTGCGCTGGGTGCGCTTGCCGCAGCTACGCGGATGACCGGGCTGGCGCTCGTGCCCGCACTACTCTGGGAATATCATACACAGCACGCAGAGCGCCCGAAAGCCCCGATAGCGCAGCAGTTAAAGGAGCTCTCGTACATCGGTATGATCTGTCTCGGTTTTCTCCTGTATCTCGCCGTGAACTATTGGGTGTTCGGCACTCCGTTTGCGTTCATCGAGATGCAGCGGGAGCACTGGTTCAGACAGCTCGCTCCTCCGTGGGAAGGGCTGGTAGGAGCGTTCTGGGCTATCTCCTGGGGCGAGCCGAGTCAAAAGGTTATGCTCGGCGGTGCAGAACTCCTCTTCGGTGTATTCGGGCTGGCTTGCACCCTGTATGCGGTCGGTACCAGGTTACGCCCTTCGTATACGCTCTATATGCTTTTGACCTGGCTCATGGGGGCATCAACCAGGTTCTGGCTGAGCATGCCCCGGTACACGCTCTCCCTGTTCCCGCTCTTCATAATCCTTGCGGCGGTGGCAGATAAGCGTCAGGAATGGCACTACGTCCTGACCATCGCCTTTCTCATCTTCTTCAGCTTTTTCCTGCTGCTTTTCTCACAGGGACGCTGGGCCTTTTGATCCCACCCACCCGGTCGGAGCGTGTCAATCTATTACATGGAGCAACGGTGAATCATACTCATGAGCTGGCTCGCGGGACTTGAAGATCACCTGATGAATGGTAAGATACTCGTTAGACTGAACTGGAGAATCATCTACCTGGCACTCTTCTTCAGCGCGTTTCTCATATTCTGGGTCTCAGGTGAGGGGCATCCCTCCCACTTCGACTACTATGTCCGGTTGTCTGATGCCTTTTTGCACGGGCGGTTGTATCTTCTTGACCCGCCGTCGTGGCTGAACGAACTCGTTCCTTATGACGGGCGATACTATGTCGTTTATCCACCGCTTCCCGCCGTGCTCATGATGCCGCTGGTCGCTCTGGTTGGGACAGGTCTCAATCAAACCCTGGTTTCCATCTTCATTGGCAGTTTGAGTGTCGTTCTGGCCTGTGTCGTTGCGAGAGACGTGCTTGGCAAAGATCAGAAGGGTGCAGCACCGATCTGGGCGGCAGTGCTCTTTGGCTTTGGCACGATCTTCTGGTATCTGACCAGCGTGGGCTCAGCATGGTATCTCGCGCACGTAACCGCGGTCTTCTTTTTGTTCCTTGCGATCCACGAAGCGCTTACGAAGCGGCGACCGTTCGTGACCGGGCTGCTCGTGGGGGCTTCGTACTGGTGTAGATTGCCGACCATCCTCACGCTTGCCTTCTTCGCCGTGTTGATTGGCTTAACCTACCGCAGGGATAGCGCACAGATGCCGGGGCAGATCCTCAAGCTGGTAGCAGGAGCGTCCGTATTCGTCGGTTTGAATATGCTCTATAATTATGTCAGATTTGGTACGCCCTTCGACGTAGGCTACTGGTTGATCCCTGGCGTCGTTGATGAGCCGTGGTTTAACCAGGGGTTGTTCAGCTTATCGTACATCCACTGTAATTTGGAAACCATTTTTTTTGCGCGACCTGTATTCACGTCTGAACCGCCCTACGTGCTGCCTCCGTGGACGGGGATGGCAATCTGGGTGACGACGCCCGCGTTCATCTACGCGCTCAGATCCAAGAGGACGGAGGCTCTTACCTGGGCCTCATGGCTTGCCATTTTGGCCGTTGCTTCCGTGCTATTCACGCGAGGCTGTACCGGCTGGGGCTTTGGTTACCGGTATGCGATGGACTTCTATCCGTTTCTGTTTCTCCTCACCGTGAAGGGCATGGGCGAGCAACTCAGGTGGCATCATCGAGCACTTATTCTGCTCTCTGTTCTGGTCAACGTGTGGGGTGTCATCTGGGTTAATAAGTTTGGGTGGTGGGCGTAATGACCCGGTATATCCGCCACGAACTCCCGGTTAGCGTTTCGTCGTAGATGAGCTCGAATCGCCGTTCATCTTCGAAGCTCGGTTCGTTGAGCTCAAACCGATTCTCTCGCGCGAATCCGCGTTCATACGGGCCGATGCAGACGTAGTCCACGCCGTAGTCCTGGAGGAGCGAATAGTTGCCCTCGTACATCGCCTTCATGTCCGCCCTTCGCTGGTTCACGCTTGTCCATGGTATTCCATGTGACCACAGCCAGCCCTCATAGCCCATCACCCGCGCTCTCCCGGTTAACGACGGAATCGGGTGATTGTGCCCGGTGCCCGTCAAGAATATGGCGTCTGCCGGTGTATTTTCACGCAGCCAGTCTGTCATAACGATCTCCTCGCCAGACCATACCACGTACCGCTGCTCGAGCATGGAGGCGTGCGTGACGAGTCCGAAGATCGTGCTTCCGAAGAGCACCGCCGCGAGCACGACCACAACAACCATCTTTACGCGGCCGCCCGTGCGCTCACGCACCCACAAAAACGCCAGCGGCGCCAGCGCACAGGTAACGGCGAGCCAGTGGATTAAGAGCTTATAGTTGTCGAAGTACCACGGCTGGAACTTGACGAGGTTCGCGAGCACAAAGAGCAGGAGGAATGGTACAGAGAAGATTCGGGTCTCTGCCTTTGCCTTCAGGAATCCGAAAGTAAAGAGGATAAAGAGCCCCCCGGCATTGAGCGCCCAGAACGTCTCCACCAGCAGGGCGGATTTCACCGCTGATGACAGCGAGGCTGCGGCAGAAGACCAGTCGTAGCTCATGATCGTATCCCTGATCGTATCCGTCCAGCCGGGGAAGAACGTGAAGAACCCTTCCGAGACGCCGCTCCGGATCAGTAGCGCCTGCGGCAGGGCGAGGGGCAAGAGCGGCAGGAAGAAGCAGCTTGGCGTTCGCCAGTCCTTTCTCGTGAGGAGCATGAAACACGCGAGACAGAGCCCCACGAATCCGGTCGCTATAAACGAGTGCGCATGAATAAACGGGAGCAGGCCGATGAGCGCACCGGCGGCTAATACTTCTTTGTGTTGCGCGCGTGCTGTCCCCGTTCCTGCTTCGGACTCAGAAAAGAGCGCGTGATACAGCACCAGATACACTACGAATGAGACCGCCAGGCCGAAGATCGCGGTACGCTGCGGCATGATCACCGCGTAGATCGGGTTGAGGAAGTGGATGTTGATCCCCTGAAGTCCAGCAGGGAAGCCGGCGAGCACAAAGAGCGCCGTCGCGCCGACACCCGCTGCCTTTGACCCGGTCATCCGAACGGCGAGATAATAGAGCAGCCCGAAAAGGGCGAGCTGGAAGCAGATATTGGGCACGAGGATCGAGCTCCGCAGCGTAAAGCCGGTCTTCATCAAGATGGCGGAGTAGAAATCGAAGATGAGCGAATAGTGCGTCTGCATGCCGGCGAACTGCGGGTTCTGCACGGGGAAGCTGAACGTCTCACCGTACACGAGTGCGGTGATGAGCGAGGTGTGCCAGGGATAGTCTGCCCAGACCGTGTGGAATGCATACCAGTTACCCGCGTCGTCCGGGCGAAAAACGCCGTACCCGTTCATGAACAGCACGTACAGGAGAAGAGCACTGAAGAACGCGAGCGCTGCTTTGTCCTCTGGTAGGCTCGCGCTCCAGTTCCGCTTCAGAGCATCGAACCTCCCGTTACCTGTCTGTTTGGTGACGCCCAGCAGCAGGACCGAGATAAGGGCGCAAATGCCGATACCGGGCAGGATACTCACGGAACTCAGCGAGCCCAGAAGCACAGCGAACATGAACACGACCCAGATCGAGACGGCGTGACCAATGACAAAGGCGACCAGCGCGCGCTCGAGGCGATGAAACGGATACGCGAGTTGAGCGGAGATCGAAAGACCGAGCAAGAAGCTCACGAGGATGAAGAGCATCCCAAGGATCATGGTTTCGCTCATTCGTATACTCGCCAGCTTTTTAAAAGTTGCCACACAACAACTAATCGGATGGCCGTTGCATCGTTCTCTTGTGCTGCTCTATCTCCTGCTCCGCAGCCTCAATATCGGCGATCAGGTACTCAAACTCCTTTAACGTGGATTTAGATCTCTGTATTTCCGCCTTGATCTCATCATAAAAAGCAATAATGCGATCTGCAACGCTACGCGATCCGTCAGGTGCAGCCAGAACTAAATTATGCTTTGCCGCGGCAACACCCAGAGTATGCAGGAAGTGAACTGCTTCCTCAAGCTCATCCTTCATATGCAGGCTCAATGTATAACTCGCTATGCGCCCTATCAATCCTGCACTCTTTTCCAGTGCTTCGCTATGTTCGTTCTTTACCATTACGTCGAAAAGTTTCGCAAAAGAAGTTATCAAGTACTTAATCATGCGATATTTTTTAAACGTGAACAATTCTGCAGCGGCGTCGTGATAAAGCGTAAAAATCCGTGCAAGTTGGTCTTCCATTCTGCAGTTTGTAGCTATGTATTCCGTGAGCATATTCTGCAATGAATCGATCATCTGCTGAGTCGCAACATCGTACTCCTTCAGGATCTTGAAACCAATGAGATTGATATTATCCAGCACCATTCTGGTGGTGTAATTCATTCGTTGGGCGATCGCATGCGTGCCCACCTCTCCGAAGATCTCTAATACCTGCACTATTGAGTCGTCATCTGCTTCGATGATCGCTTCTCGTCCAATCCCGAGTAGATGCTTCAGGAAGAGTGGCGAGACATGAGCTTCACGTTCTTTGCGTAACTGTGCCATGTAGCAGCGGTGTATCTCGTCAATCCCGAACCTCGCAGTACTTCGGTCGCCACCGCTGATCGACTTCTCGATGATCTCCGTCACCGGGAGCACCTTATCCAGATCACCGGGTATGCGCATCTCACCTTCACGAACATAGCGCTGGATCGAGCGGAGATACTCGTCATCCACCGTACTCAAGAGGTGGTTGATCACCGATTCGGGTTTGAGCCGGAGCATGGTGATGAAGAAATAGGGGACGAGCATCACAAAGCTCAGCGCAGTCAACAGCACTGATAATTCCACGTATTTGCTCTCCACAGGCTCTTCCAGCCTGAGCAGCGCGAAGACATTGTAGAGTAGACTGCCGAGGTAAATGACGATCACTGACCAGAAGGTCAAGCTCTTGATGTGGAGGTCCATGATCCGGTGGGAGTACTGTTGTGACGCGAACTGAACAGCCATTAAGGTGAGCGAGATGACAATCGCAAATATCGCGGAGAGGCCCTCAACGCCAACGCCTTCCAATATTCCACGAGCGCCATCAAGGTCCATCGGTGCGGAGATGAGCGGCGTCACCCCGAAGAGCGTGAGCGCTATCAGGACCGCAAAGAAGCCGATAATAGCGGGTATAAGTACCTTCTCCAGCCACGCTACAGTATAGCGCCGTGCCTGCCCGTGCGCGACGATGAGCGTCAGCACGTTCTTCCCTGCCCGGTAGTCGTAGGTGACTTCATCCACCAGTGTCTTTATGAAGTAGAGACCGAGTCCCGCCATCTCCTGCTCTTCCATGATCGCGTCGAGATCCGGCGTCTTTACTGCAGTCGGATCGAAGGGCGCGCCTTCGTCCGTAATGGTCACTACAATATTCTTCCCCTTTTTACGGCAGGAAAGGGCAATGGTACCCCGCTTCTCGCGGTAACCATGACTTATTATGTTCGCACAGGCTTCATCCACAGCCATTTGAATGTCAAAAACCTTACGGTCGTACAAGCCGAGCGCTCTCACGGAGTTCGCGATAAAATCACTTATTGCTGCTAAATGCTCCAGCTTCCCTTCTATTTCGAGTTCAAAACGCTCTTTCATACTTATTCCAGGTTCCTCAGCTAACCAAGCAGGAACCGAACGTGATACTTCCGGGATTCATCCGGCGGTCACCGGTCATTTCGCTTTGCCCAGCCTGCTGATCTCTGAATGAGCGTAACACTCCGTATATTAAATCGCTTTCGATGGTATCAGGTCTCTACACCGCAGGGTAGCGTTCTAACCACCCTATGGATCGGCGCTCTGAAATCAAGCAGCCTTTTCACGTTTCCCGTTCAGACTCGTTGAGCGGCGATGAAACGGCAGATTTAAGAATAAGAGCCCGCTTTGATAAGCTAATGCGCGGGAAACACAGCTGTAACATCGCACGGGTCTTTCTCGCGAGGGGCGGGAAATGAATCGAGAGCTAGTGTCCCGGAAAAACGACCTGATCTATCGTTTGCGCAGTCTTCCGATGGCTGGTACCGTTTTGCATCTCGGTGCCCACCCGGATGATGAGGATATTGGGCTCCTCAGTTATATCACGGGCAAATACGGAGCGCGAGCGATATACTGGTCCGCAACGCGTGGTGAAGGCGGCCAAAACCGAATCGGGCCATACAAAGAGGAGCAGCTGGGCGTTTATCGTACCTGGGAGGCGCAGGATGCGCGTGCTATTGATGGTGGTGAGTGCCTTTACGGCCCCTTTTTCGATTTCGGGTACAGCAAAACCGCGGACGAGAGCTTTTACAAATGGGGCCACGACGAGGTCGTTAAGCAGATCGTACGCGCCATCCGAATGGCGCAGCCTCAGATTCTGGTCGCCCGGTGGCGGGGCGATCCGGGCGACTTCCACGGGCACCACCAGGCGATAGGAACGGCCGTCTATGAAGCGTATGAAGCTTCGGGCGATCCCGAGCAATTCCCGGAGCTGGAAGACGAGGGGCTCTATGCCTGGCAGCCGCAAAAATGCTATCAGAGCATGAACAATTCGGGCGGCGACCTCAGAAACGGCGGTGCCCTCAATCTCACAGGAACCTGCAACCCCGACTATGAGCGTGACGGTATCCTGCGCATCAATACCGGGGAGTTCGATCCTATCTCAGGAACGAGTTACCAGGAAGAGGCGTGGGCGGCTTATTGCAAGCATCAGACACAATCGATGGGGGTCATCTCAAAGCCCGGGGACTTCTACTATTATTTCGCACTCTACAAAAGCCAGGTCGAGGTGCCCGCTCGAGAGACGAGCATCTATAACGGTCTCGATCCGACGCTGACCGGCCTGGCAGACTATCCCGGACGGGGAGCGCGCAGGTTGCGTAACGACCTGGAGCAGATCAAGACCCGGTGTGCGGAGGCGCTGCAGTGCTTTCGGGTGGAGAGCCCGGTGGATGCAGGCAAGAAGATCCTTGAGGGACTCGCCTTGCTCAAAGCACTCCGCGTGAATCTAGCTGGTGCAGATCTCGAGTCGCGGGCGGAGCAGGCGATTAGTGTCTATCTGACGCGTAAGATCGCGGATTTTGAGGCGGTTGCCGCGCGATGTCTGAGGCTCAGGCTTGAATGTCTCACGGATGATGCGCGAATCACGCCCGGTCAACGGTTCCAGCTAACGTCAACTTTGTGGAATTTCCTGCAGCGCGAGGTTAGCAGCGTTGGTTTCACGGTACTCGTCCCTGAGCGATGGGAGATCAAGCTGGTAGACGAAGCATCGGCTGCGTTGCATTCGACTTACGAGGTAACTGCCGCGCCGTCGGCGGCACTATCCACCCCGTACTGGTTGTCCAAACCGAAGGTTGGCGAGCAGTACATATGGCCGAAAGGAGCGCCTGCAGGTCTGCCCTTTGGGCCTCCACCGGTGCAGGTTGACTGCCAGGTACAGCTCGGCGGAGATCAGCTCACCCTGCGAGCGCCGGCAATTCTCCGTGAGAAATTCCCCGGCGGGCAACGGGAATTGACCATGGCGGTTATCCCGCCGATTTCGCTGAGCCCACACAAAGATCGGGAATTCCTGGTGGTTGGCCCGGAGGATCAGCGGGTGAACCTGATGGTAACGGCACGGAGCAATATGGAGCACGAGGGCGTTGAAGGCTCATTGCGGCTCGACGTGCCTGATGGCTGGCACGTAGAACCTGCTGAAATAGAGCTTGCTCTGGGGCCGCTGGGAGACTCTACGTCCGCATACTTCTCGGTTCGGATACCCCGAGCTACACCGGCCGGGCACTATACACTTCGCTATGTCGTTCGCGTCTGTGATCGTGATTACGACGTGGTGCTCCATCCGATACACATGGGCATGCCTGGTCTACCTGGTCTGCCGGATGAGACGAACTGTGTCAGAGAGGAATTTGTCATTACTCCCTCAATGGTCGAAGTTTGCATGATCGACGTCAGGTTCGCGAAAGGGCTGAAGTGCGCCTATATTCGCGGTGCGCCGGAGTCAATTCCGGAGGTGCTGGAAGCGTTCGATCTGCACGTTCGCCTGATTACTGATCAGGAACTGGCGTTCATTGAGCTCGCGCAATTTGACGTGATTGTCGTCGGTCCAAATGCGTATCTCACGCGAGCCGAGCTCAGGAAAAATTACGCGCGATTTCTGGATTACGTCGCGCACGGGGGAACGCTCGTCGTTCAATACCAGGGCTACGGCTATCAAGGGCTGGGTTTCGCACCGTATCCCTTCGCTTACAACCAGCCCCATGACCGCGTGAGCTATGAAGACGCGCCGGTGACCTTTCTCGAGCCGGAGCATCCGGTTCTTACCTGGCCGAACAGAATCAGCCACGCGGATTTCGAGCACTGGATCGTAGAGCAAGGCCTCTATTATTTCTCGAGCTTCGATAAGCGCTACCTCCCTATTATTGAAGCGAACGATCCCGGTGAAGCGCCCAAGAAGGGCGGACTGCTCGTCGCGGGTTATGGTCAGGGCGCCTATGTCTACACCGGGCTCTCCTTCTTCCGGCAGATACCGGCCGGGGTGACGGGCGCAATCCGGCTGTTTGCCAATCTCGTATCGCTGCCCGCCGCGCGCATCCACGAACGCGCAACGTTTCTCAAGCGCGTCGCCTTATTTGCTCCGCTCGCGGACGAGGATCTGCATGAAGTTGCAAACCTGATGTCCGAGCACTGGATGGAAGACGGCGCGTACATCTGCCGAATCGGTGACCCCGCGGATAAGATGTATACCGTGGTCAAGGGCGACGTGGAGATCTTGCGAAAAGTGGCGGGTAAGGAGGAGCTCTATTATCAGGAAGGCGAGGGTGACACCCTGGGCGAGATGTCTTTTTTTGCTGAAACGCCCCACGAGGTCGCTATCCGCGCAAAAGGCCCGGTTCAGTTGCTCGTCATTGAGGCAGAGCAACTCAGAGTGTTGTTGCAGCAAAAACCGATGCTGGTCGGGCAGATCATCAAGGTGCTGGCCAACGAGCTCAGGAAGATCACCGGGTGGGAGAAGCGTTAGAATGCGCATAGGAATGATGTGCCATGCGAGTATGGGCGGGAGCTCCCGCATAGCGGTGGAACTCGCATCTACGCTCGCTCGCCGTGGACATGAGGTACATCTCTTCGCCCGGACTGCTCCGTTCTTCCCCTGCACGGTTTCGCGTACCCTCACGCTCCATACCCTGCGCGAGGATGATGGCGACCACCATCCTTCTGATTTGCTCCTCGATTGGCCACGCGATGAGCTCGAATCGTACGTTAAGATGGTCCTCACGGTACATGAAGAGGAAGCACTTGCGCTACTCCATTTTCATTATGGGTTCCCTTTTGCGTTCGTTGCTGCTGAAGTCCGGAGACGACAGGGCGGTACCTCGCCGGTTCTTATCGGAACGCTGCACGGGACGGATGTTACCTGTTGCGGCGATGCGGTGAAACGGGCACAGATTATGCGATGGCTGAACTCTGTCGATGCAGTAACGACTGTTTCAAGGAGTCATGCCCGGCTGGCCTCGAGCCAGCTCCTGCTAGCCGCTGCCCCCCGCGTGATCCCTAATTTCATCGATCTTACGGAATTTCAAGCGCCGGCTCCTGAAGTTCAGCGTTCTCGACCGCGAATCGTGCACATATCTAATTTCAGGCCCGTTAAGAACGTTCTACAACTGGCGCAACTCTATCGCGAGATCAGGGAGCACATGGACGCTGAATTATGGCTGATTGGTGACGGTCCCGAGCTGGCTTCACTCAGAGCAGCGCTGCACGCGCATGGTCTCGAGCGCGATATCACCTATTGGGGTATACAGCGCAATGTTGCAGCTATCCTGCAGCAGACAGATCTACTCCTGCTCACCAGTGCCTACGAGAGTTTCAGTATGGTTGCGTTGGAGGCGATGGCGTGCGGAGTCCCGGTTATCGCGCCGCGCGTGGGCGGGCTCCCCGAGGTAATCGTTGACGGCGAGACCGGCTATCTCTATTCCGCAACTGAGCCCTCGACTGCGGTAGAACTCGCGATTCGGCTGCTAGCCGATACAGAACTGCTCCTGCAACTGAAGAAGAAGGCGAGAGCGCATGCAGGCACCTTTGTTAAAGAGAAAACCATTTCGGATTACGAGTCGCTCTATCAGCACTGCATCGCGCGGCACCGCCAAAAGGAGCACGAGCCGGGTAGTCCTCGGGAGGCGCGGGTATGCTGACTGAATTCAGCCCGGTGGATTTCTTTGAGGTTGCCGAGAATACTGAAGCCGCGGGACTCTTCAAGGAGGTACGGTATGTCTGGGAAGCGGTGGCCATCTTGCCTGCGTATATCGAGCGTATCCTCGAGCCGGCGATTTTAGGCGATGTGGAAGAAGGGGCCTGGTTGGAGCCCGGTCGTGTTCGCCTGGAAGAAGGCGCGCGCGTTGAACGGGGCGCCATCGTGCGTGGTCCCACCATTATTGGCCGTAATACCGTGGTTCGAAGCGGCGCGTACATTCGTGGACACCTCCTGGTCGGGGCTGATTGCCTTATCGGAGCTGGCACGGAGACGCGACAGCTCCTCATGCTTGATCACTCACATATCCCGCATCGCAATTTCTTCGTCACGTCGCTCGTGGGGAATCGCGTCAACGTTGGTGGTGCGACCGATACAGCGAACGTTCTGTTAAATGGCAAGGTGGTCGAAATCCGAATTACCCGTGACGATGGAGTTACGACCGCTTATCCGACGGGCATGACCAAGTTTGGCGCGATCATCGGCGATGACACGAAGCTCGGTGGGCAAATCCTGCTCGAGCCGGGAACGGTGATCGGGAAACGGTGCCGGATTTATCCACAGTGCACAATCTCAGGCTATATCCCGCATGATTCCCGTGTTAAATCAATAACCGGTAATTTATCAATCACGTCCCGTATATAGTTTGTTGAGCGAATCAGAAAACAGAACAAGCTCTAACCACCAGGGAGATAACCATACCATGAGGGCGCTTGTAGATGCATGGGCCCGTGAAGGGAAACTGATCGAGATCGAGGACGAGGTCTCCGCGAAGTACGAGGTCGCCGCGCTCTGCGCGCAGCGAGAGCACGAAGGTCTACCGATCCTCTTCCATACTGTTGATGGCAGACATGCGGTCATCATGAACGTGCTCGGCAGTCGCGCGATGCTGGCTGAGGCGCTAAACATCCCCCAGGAGCAGCTCCTTCAGTTCCTCGTTGACCGTACTGATTGCAGCAGCTCGTCCTCGTCTGAGGGCGGCTCAGTTGCGATCGTTGAGCACTCGCCGACCCGCGAGGTGGTGACTGCGCCGAAGCTGAACAAGCTGCCGATACTTACCTTCTTCAAAGATGACGGCGGCGCATACATCACCGGCGCGATCGTGATCGCGGAACGGAACGGTATTATGAACGCTTCATTCCACCGGATGCTCGTCCTGGACGAGAATCGCGTGGCTGCGCGGCTCGTGCCCTCTCGACATTTATATAAGATGTACCGCGAAGCGCTGGAGCACGGTGAGTACCTGAAAGTCGGGATCGCCATCGGCGTTGATCCGCTCATCCTCTTCGCAGCCGCGACGCGGGTCCCCCCGGGTAAGGAGTTCGAGTACGCAGCCGCGCTGAAACGATGCCCTCTTGAGCTCTTCAAGCTCGATAACGGCATTGCCGTTCCGCATGCGGAGTTCGCCTTCGAGGGTATTATCGGCGAGGAACGAGCGCGAGAAGGGCCATTCCTTGACATTACGGGCACCTACGATCTCATCCGCGACGAGCCTGTGATCACGCTCACACGGATGTACCACCGGAACGAGCCGATCTATCACGCGATTCTACCCGCTGGTAAGGAGCATCAGTTGCTTATGGGCGTGCCTTACGAGCCCCTTATCTACCGGGCGGTCGAAAGCGTGGCCCGCGTCAGGAACGTGTATCTGACCGATGGCGGCTGCTGCTATCTCCACGCCGTGGTGCAGCTAACGAAGGAGAAGGAGGGCGAGCCGAAGAACGCGATCATCGCCGCGTTCGCCGCGCATCCCAGCCTCAAGCGCGTAATCGTTGTGGATGATGACATCAATCTGTTTGACCCGGCCGATGTGGAGTACGCGGTCGCGACGCGTGTGCGCTGGCACGAGGATCTCGTTTTGATACCTGGCGCTAAAGGCTCAACGCTCGACCCCTCATCACAGGACGGCCTCACCACGAAAGTGGGGATCGATGCGACAAAGCCACTCGCCGGGGCCGAGCAGTACGAGCGCGTAGTAAAGGCGGCGATGAAGAAAGCGTCATCACGCTCCTCGTTTCCGACCCATAGATATGATAGATAGATAGATAGATAGATAGATAGATAGATAGATAGATAGATAGATAGATAGATAGATAG